>JADFON010000007.1 GCA_022562855.1 Candidatus Zhuqueibacterota bacterium
TGTGAACTATTCTCTGAGTTTAAGTTTCTCACAAAATATATGGGATCAGGGTAGATGGTGGAATCGAATTCATCAAGCGGAAACAAATGTCAAGGCAGCAGAGTTTAACGTAGATAACATTAAACAAAATACAATTGCACAGGTAAATGTAACGTATTATGAACTTATAAAGGCGCTTGAACAAAAAAAAGTAAGTGAAGAATCTGTTAATCTCTCTTTAGAACAATTGAAAAGATCGGAGACAATGTATCGAATCGGTACAGTTGCACAGATTGACATATACTCTTCACAAGTAAATTATGACAGGAGTAAGATCAGCTTAATAAACCAGGATCTCTTTATCGAGAATGCGGAAAATAATTTAAACCTCGCTATGGGAAGAGAACCCAACACACCTCTCAATATAAATACTAATGTTCCTCTTGATGTGAATTACGATTTGTCTCTTGAGGATTTGACCAATCAGGCGCTAAACTTCAGTCCTGAATTAAGGAGGTTAGACCAGTTCGTCCAGGGTGCGGAAATTGGCGTCAAAATATCAAAAGCAAGCAGGTATCCTACTTTGAGCTATTCAATTGGGTATTCCCGGAGTAATTCAGATGTAGACCGGCTCTATAACGACATCACAAAAAACTATTCTCTCAATACGAGTATAAGTTTAAGATTCAATATCTTTGACGGATTTCAAACAAAAAGGGATATCCAGCAGTCGCAAAATACAATGAAGATAAATGAAGAGAATATGGAGAGTCAAGCAAGGACGATAAGGGCAAATATTGAAAATTATTACAGGCAGCTTCTTGCGTTCCAAAAAAAAATTGATATCAATGCGAGCATGATTATCGCGGCTCAAGAAGGTCTTCGTCTTGCAAACGAAAGATACCGCGTAGGTTCGGGAACGCTGATTGAGACAATAGATGCGCAAGTACAGTTGACATCCGCCCGATACAATTTACTACAATTGCAATATGACGCATTGATTGCACAAGCAAATCTCAGAGCGGCGGCAGGCAATAATTAATCGGATTCAATTAAAAGGATAAAGTGAATTTTAATCACCTTCAGGTGTAATTATGGTGAATTGAAAAAGCAGATCATTTATAGTTCCTTGAAACTTTAATTTTGGAACGTATGAATTGAAATATATTTAGTAATTTTATCATTGTTTACAGTACAATATTTTAAAGGCGGACGATGAACGCGAATGACAAACAAAACGCTCAATCCGAGGTTAGAAAAAAGGTTATCGCACGGATTCGGGAACTCGTAAAAGCAAAACATCCTATAAAAAAATCAGAATTCCTGAGTGAACAAATATCACAGCAAATGATTGCAGATTTTTCCGGGATTATTGACCGGAATGAATATGAAATTATTGTATTTAATATCTTTGAAGAATTAATCGAAAAGCAGCGAAATCGTAACGAATCAGGCGGAGTAGAGAAAAAGATAGAGCAAATGGTAAAATCGGACAACAACGGTGATACTGTAATTGAAATGAAAAATTTGCATAAGATTTACAGGATGGTTGCTGAAGATGTGCACGCGCTGAGAAGTATTACTTTTAATATAAAGAAGAATGAATATCTTGCTATAATGGGTCCTTCCGGATCCGGCAAGTCAACTCTTATGAATATAGTCGGCTGTCTTGACACCCCCACCGAAGGAGAGTACTGGTTTACCGGTCAGGATGTCAGCAAAATGAATGATAATCAACTTGCGGGAATACGAAACCGTGAAATCGGCTTCGTATTTCAAACATTCAATTTGTTATCGCGGGCAACATCGCTGCACAACGTGGAACTTCCATTAATTTATTCCGGCAAAAGCGGGTCGAGACGTAAAGAGCTTGCAATGGAAGCTTTGGAAAAGGTCGGACTTGCCGACCGGGTTGAGCACAAACCAAACGAACTTTCGGGAGGGCAGAGACAAAGAGTTGCGATAGCCCGTGCGCTGGTCAATAAGCCGTCTTTGATACTTGCAGATGAGCCTACAGGTAATCTCGATTCCGAAACAGGCGATGAAATCCTGGAGCTCTTCCAGGCACTCCATGAAGCGGGCAATACAATTATTATTGTTACGCACGAAGAGTATGTCGCCGACAAGACTCATAGGATAGTAAGGCTAAAAGACGGGAAAATAGAAAGCGATGTATTTAAAACCAAAGGTAAACCTTATAATTCGGCTTAGATTCCATGGTTTTCGTTGTGGTATAACTCCTCTCGCCACTGTAATATCGTCATCTCAATTTTGAAGAAGTATTCGCGAATAGTATTTTGATTTCTTTTTGTTAAAACCTGCCATTAATCCATCCTAATATTCTTAAGAACTCGCCAATTTCAAGATTTAATCGAAACTTGATTTTAAACCGTATATTTCTTACATTAGATATCACGAAACAAACGCAGGGAGATTAGAATGAATGTTTCAATAGAATATTGCGTTCAATGAGACTATTGGCCGCAGGCTTCCAGTTTGGCAGCCGAAATTAAACAAAAATTAGGTATTACTGCCGAATACATTAAATCGGGTAATGGCAAATTTGAAATTGTATCTAAAGGAAAATTGCTTTATTCAAAAAAAGCGACGGGAAAATTCCCTGCAATCAACGATATTATTGAAAAACTGAGGTCAATGCAATAATAATGATAATAGAATTTCGTGAACGAAATCAATATCATCTTGCGTCGCTCATGAAATTGTGATAAACGATTTGCTGACCGGTGATTTTTGTTTCGAATCATTGTTTTTGAACGAGATACCATTCATGTATGTTAAAATATGAAAAATTACGAGTCGGCAAGCAAAAAAGTTGATTATTCTCTCAAACTAAAAAGTTATGTAGATAACACATGTCGAAAAATCCTCAATGACAGCCAAGTACTTCTTCAGTCTTTATCTTCTGAAGATTCCAAAACAAAGAATTTGGCAGCTATCCAGGTGCAGAATCTCTTTGAATTTGAATCTAAAATCAGCAGTCTTTTAGAGCTTCATGAGCTTGAACAGAATCGATTTTCGAATACCAGAAAATTTGTAGATATTTGTGACCAAATTTCGACAGTAGTAAACAACCTTAAGAAAAAAAATCCCCAGGTTAAAACAATTGTTGAGATTCATTATCCCTCACATAAACCTGAGGTACGTTTGAAACCTGACCTGTTTCAAAAGTGGTTTTTCAATTGCCTCGATAAACTATACTCAAATAAGGCTGTATCCCGTATAAAGATAGAAGTTTTCAACAAGAAGAATGTAACGGTTATCAAGATTAGCCAAAAAGGATTATCCGGCGAAAATGATAAAAATACAAAAGGGATAGACTGGATTTTCGCCAAACTTTATTTTGAATTGGAAAACGGAGATTTGACCCATGAACAAGACGGTGGGCTGAAATTATTATTTACCTCAGCGGGTCCGGATGAAGAGGTTGTATCAAAGGCAGACGACGTCACGGATGTTGAAATTTTAAAGAAACTTAAAGATGGGGACGATCTGCCAACGTTATCACCTATTGCAATAAAAATTGTAAAATTAGCTTCAGACGCATCCTCTTCCGCGCAGGACATCGCAAACGTTATATCGCTCGATCCGGCAATGACCGCAAAATTACTTAAAGTTGTCAATTCTCCCTTTTATGGATTTGCAAAGGAGATCACATCTGTTTCTCAGGCGGTAGCTCTATTAGGGATGAAAGCAGTAAGGACTTTGGCTCTTTGCATTTCAATTTTAGACACGTTTCCTTCAGAATCGGATAGAAAATTCGACTACCGCAGCTATTGGGAACGGTCTTTTGCTTCCGCTGTGACATGCAGAATTACTGCAAAAAAGCTTGCCTTACATATTGAAGAAGAAGCATTCATAACCGGGTTAACGCAAAATATCGGAAGTCTGATTTTTGCCAGGTTTTATCCAACAAAATATACGAGAATACTGGAAAAGCATAAGAAAAATGCAGATGAGCTGATTGCAGCTGAGCAAAATAGCTGGGGAATTGACCACGCAAAACTCGGTAGTGAACTATTTTCATTATGGAAAATGCCGGCAATTTTAGGACAGACGATTCTTTATCATCATTCACCATCGAAAGTACCGGAAAACAATCACGATTTGAAAAATCTGGCTACCCTGGTATATCTCTCTGAATTATCTTCCAGGGTTCTCTTTGACGGGAAAAAGAGCGTTACCCTCCAACATTTAAAAACTGAATACAAATCATTATTGAAAATAGATGAAATCGAAGTCGACGAGATAATGCAATTGGTTTCTAATGAAATAGAAATTGTCGCGGGAGAGTTCAATTTTACCATAAAAACACCTATCGATTATGCGCAAATTCTCCAAAACGCAAATATAGAATTGGCAAAGATAAATCTTGACTATGAGCAGATTAACCGCGCTCTGGAGAATGAGAAAAAGCGTGCCGATGAGCTCACCTTGAAATTGCGTAAAGCGAACAAACTTCTTGAAGAAGAAGTCAACACCGACGGGCTGACAAAACTCTATAATCATAGGTTCTTTTTTGAATTGGTTACCAAAGAATTTGCAAACGCCCAGAGAAATAATTTCCCGTTAAGCTGCATTTTGATTGACATAGATTTTTTTAAAAAGGTAAACGATATCTATGGTCATCAAATAGGAGACAAAGTACTTGAAAGAATAGGGAAAATTCTCAAAGAGGCAATACGAACCGGAGATTTTGCCGCACGTTACGGTGGAGAAGAATTTGCCATAATTTTACCGAATACGGTAGTCGATAAAGCGAAAATGGTTGCGGAACGAATAAGAAAATCTGCGGAGAACAAAAATCTAATAGATAATTTTGAAAACAAAAAGATTACCTTGAGCGCAGGCGTTGCAAGTACAGAAAACAACAATGTTGCTAATGCAATCGAATTGGTTGGGCTGGCGGACAAAGCTGTTTACAAAGCCAAAAAAGAAGGAAGAAATAGAGTTGTTGTTTACTCTCATGATAAATTGAAAATTTGACCTCTTGTTGACTCTTAAAAGCGTTATTATGCAGCTAAAACAAAGATATGCTTCAAGATTATGACTGGCAAACTTCTTTTAGTAAAATATTCAAGTCCAAACAAATAATCCATCCTCAATTATCATTTTTTGCTCCTGGTTAGGTTTGTAATTTTGAACAATATTTTAATGACAATTTGAATTGCCTGAGATTTCAAGGAAATGTTATTTGACGAAATTACAAATCTAAAAAACTATTTTTCCTTTGGAAAATGGCAGTTTGGATAGTAAATTGTAAAGTTTTGAGAAATGTATCCTTTTCTTTATGAAAAGAGTCCGATTCACAATAAAGTTTTTGATGATAGGTAATCTATAGGGTTAAGATTTCTTGACCGTGGTATTCAAATATTGATGGGGATATTAAAGATATGTCCGGTCATTCCAAGTGGTCATCTATTAAGCACAAAAAAGCCAGAACGGATGATAAACGTGGTAAAGTGTTTACCAAGCTCATAAAAGAAATTACGACCGCAGCAAGATTGGGCGGTGGAGATGAAAGCTCCAATCCAAGACTTAGACAGGCGATTAGTTCCTCTAAAATAGTGAATATGCCTGTCTCAAACATTGAGAGAGCGATAAAAAAGGGAACCGGGGAATTACCCGGAGTAACCTATGAAGAAAGCACTTACGAAGGTTATGGTCCTGGTGGGGTGGCTCTCTTAATTGAGGTATTGACGGATAACAAAAACAGAAGTGTTTCGGATATTCGCCATATTCTGACGAAGTACAACGGAAACATGGCGGAACTTGGAGCTGTTTCATGGATGTTTGAAAATAAAGGTTTGATAATCGTTGAAGAATATGACGGGAATGAAGATTCCTTGATGGAAATCGCTCTTGAGGCTGGCGCAGAGGACTTTTCATATGATGACGGCACTTATGAAATCATTGTAGATCAGAAGGATTTAGAATCGGTTCGTAATGAATTAGACAATTCAGGTGTAAAATATACTTCTGCCGAAATCACCAAGATTCCAAAGTCGACTGTAAAAGTAGAAGGTAAAGATGCTGAGACAGTTTTGAAATTAATGGAAGCAATGGAAGACCTTGAAGACGTGCAGATCGTTTACTCAAATTTTGATATTGATCCCAGGGATATGGAGATAGTTTCTTAAAAAGGGGCGAGACGTGCGGATTTTGGGAATCGATCCGGGATTGGAAATAACAGGATACGGCTGCATAAGTATCCACGATGGCGGCATAAATTTCAATGAAGCAGGTGTAATAAGAACAAAGAAATCAGACGATTTACCTGTCAGGTTAACCGAGTTGTATGAAAGTTTTACAGAAATACTAAAAGAGTTTGAACCCGGAGTTGTAGTCATAGAAGACCTATACACGCACTATAATTTTCCAAAAACTGCAATTATAATGGGTCACGCCAGGGGAACCTTGATTCTGGCGGCGGGTCAAAAATCGATTCAGGTAGTTTCATACAGTGCTACCCGGATCAAAAAGTCCCTTACCGGCAATGGTCATGCAAGCAAAGAACAAATGCAGCGAATGATAATGAGCTTGCTGGGAATGGCGGAGCCGCCTTCACCGCCCGATATTGCAGACGCGCTTGGCACTGCCCTTTGCCATGCTAATGTGGTCAATAGAGTCTCTTTTTGAGTAGTGATTAACATCGAATCACAAATGTTGGAACTAACCGTGGGGCGTCCATTTTTCAAACTTTTTGACTGCATGAATAAATACGTGTAAAAAAGAAGTATATTAATGATTACAAAATTTTCCGGTCAGATTGACTCATTTACGAAGTCTTCAGTAATTATTGAGAATGGCGGTATATATTATGAGATAAGTATTCCACCCTTTCAATTAGTTAAAATTCAAAAAACACATAGACTCGGCGATAGTATTCTGCTGCATACACGATATTACATCGAAGGCGGTGTTGCGATGGGAAACCTTGTACCAAGATTATTGGGATTCCTGGAAGAGTCAGACAGAGAATTTTTTGATATATTTACAACGGTAAAGGGGTTGGGCGAGAAAAAAGCGCTTCAAACCATGACTATTCCGATACCGGCTATCGGTCGAGCAATAGAATCCGGTGATGTGTTTACTCTGAAAAAGCTCCCGGGAATCGGTGGAAGGATGGCAGATAAAATTGTTGCAGAACTTCGTGGTAAAGTTACAAAGTATGCTTCCGCAATTGAATTGTCGGAGGATACAAGCGTATCGAAAAAAATCCAAGGATTTGAAGAGGATGCGTTCGAAGTATTAATCTCACAATTAGGGTACCGCCGCGTTGAGGCGGAAAACTTGATCCGCAAAGCAATCTTGGAGGACAGTTCAATCGAATCGGTAGAGAAATTGCTGCAATCCATTTTTGTTCATAATGCTGATGGGCGGGAGTAAGATTAAATTTGCCTTTAATAAGTTCAGGGAGATTGAGTGAGTAGAGAGCGTCTTATTAATAATCAGGCTATTGCGGAGGATGAAGAGAATTTTAACTTTACTTTAAGACCGGGTTCGATAGACGATTATGTAGGACAAAAGGATGTTCTTGCAAAACTAAAGATTTCTCTGAAAGCCGCCCAGCAGAGAGAAGAATCTCTCGAGCATGTACTTCTGCACGGACCACCCGGATTGGGCAAAACCACACTTGCACATATTATCGCAAGTGAAATGAAATCTAAACTTGTGGCAACCTCGGGACCGGCACTTACGAGACCGGGAGATCTTGTTGGAATTCTCACAGGATTAAGACAGGGCGATATTTTATTTATAGACGAAATACACAGGTTGGGAACTACGGTAGAAGAGTTTATTTATCCGGCAATGGAGGATTTCAAGATAGATTTTGTTGTTGATAAAGGGGCATTTGCTAAAACCATTAATATACCCCTGAAAAGCTTTACCTTGATAGGCGCTACAACAAGGGCAGGGCTTCTTTCGGGACCCCTGCGCCACCGTTTTGGAATACATCATCATATTGATTTTTATCCGGTAGAGGATATCAAAAAAATAGTTGAACATTCTGCGTTAAAATTGAAAACGAAAATTGACGGCGATGCATTGGATGAGGTTGCTAAGCGGTCACGAGGTACGCCCCGAATAGCAAACCGGTTACTCCGGAGAGTGCGGGACTACTGCCAGGTCAAGGGAGACGGCGCTATTGTGGGTGACATCGTTGAGAAAGCAATCGACCTTGAAGGTGTGGACGAAATGGGTCTTGACACGCTTGACAGAAAATACTTGAGAATGATAATGGAAAATTTTCGCGGAGGTCCGGCAGGAATCGATGCGATTGCCGCATCATTGAATGAGGAAACGAACACGCTGGAAGAAGTAGTAGAGCCCTATTTGCTAAAAATAGGATTTATTGAACGGACAAGACTGGGCAGAAAAGCCACTGGAATTGCATATAATCATCTACAAATAAAACCTCTGCATGGACAGGTCGCCATTCCGGGGAACTAATACAATCTAAGCTGAGAATCTAATCCTTTTGATTATGGTTTAAGTAATTTTTACAGGAGAATTTCATGAAATTATCTGATTTTAAATACTCTATTCCCGAAGAATTGGTTGCCTTTTATCCTGCTGAACCGAGAGACAGTTCCCGCTTAATGGTCATTAACCGCGCAGATTCGAAAATTGAGCACTCAAGTTTTACTGATATAACGGATTATCTTAATGAAGGAGATTGTCTTGTAATAAATGAGACAAAGGTTTTCCCGGCAAGATTGATTGGAATAAAAGAAAAAACTGAGGCTGAAGTCGAAATATTTTTATTGAGAGAACTCGAAAATAATCTATGGGAAGTATTAGTAAAACCTGCGAGAAAGGTACGAATAGGAAACAGGTTGATTGTGAACGGGGATATTATGTGCGATGTTCTTGATAATACCGTTTCAGGTGGAAGAGTAGTACGGTTTGATTATGATGGGGACTTTCATGAGGTTGTTGTAAAGATTGGAAAAGCCCCCTTGCCGCCTTACATCCATCGGGAGCCGGAAGAAGAAGATAAAGAGAAATATCAAACCGTTTTCGCTAAAGTGAGGGGAGCGGTTGCTGCACCGACCGCCGGTCTGCATTTTACAGACAAACTGCTAAAAAAAATCAAAGCAAAAAATATACAGATCGTACCAATCGTTTTGCACGTCGGCTTGGGGTCTTTCAGACCAGTACAGGTGGAAGACTTGACGCGCCACCGTATGGATTCGGAGTATTGCGAAATCAGTGAGGAAGCGGCAAATATTATCAACAAAACTAAGAAAGATGGAGGCGCGGTGGTTTGTGTCGGCACCACATCTGTAAGATCGCTTGAGTCTGCAATAACATCCGAACATCAGGTAAAACCGTTTGCCGGCTGGACAGATAAATTTATTTTTCCACCTTACGAGTTTAAGATTGTAAACAGGTTAATTACTAATTTTCACCTGCCTTGTTCGACATTAATAATGCTTGTATCCGCTTTTGCCTCTCGCGATCTTATGTTTAAAGCCTACCGAAAGGCAATTAAAGAAAAATACAGGTTTTACAGTTTTGGTGACGCGATGATTATCTTATAGGTATATTAATGTTAAGCCCTCATTTAATTCCAACCACTTTTTTATGACTTCTGAATTATCAAGTGAGTCCGCTGCAATTATTGTCGCAGCAGGCAAAGGAGTCCGCTTTGGCAGCCAAAGTAAAAAGCAGTACTCGATTTTAGCAGGACATCCTGTTCTTGCCTGGTCAATATTCGCTTTTATCCGCGCCGGCTACGACAAGAAAATTATCGTTGTGGCAGATGAAGAAGAGATTGCACATATTAAAGAGAAAATATTAGGATCCTACAGCTTTGCAAATCTAATCGATTTTACATCGGGCGGTTCGACAAGACAACAATCGGTCTTTAAGGGTATTGATTTACTGCCGCCGAAAATTAATTGGGTCGCAATACATGATGCCGCCAGACCTCTCGTTAAGGTTGAAACGATTAAATCTGCGTTTCAGGCTGCTCTAATTCATGGAGCAGCATTGACTGCGATACCCGCTACAGACAGTACTTTTATAGCGTCTGATATGAAAGTGGATATGTATCTCGACAGAAAAAAACTATGGCAGGCGCAAACCCCACAGGTTTTCCGGAAAGTCGCTATCATTGAAACTCATAAAAAGGCGCAAAGCGAAAATTTCACGTCAAACGATGACGCAACATTATACCGTAAATATATAGGTGACGTAAAGGTTGTTCAAGGCGATATTACGAACATAAAAATTACCTTTCCACATGATTTGACTATGGCTGAAGAGTTTTTGAAAGAAGTCCGGGAGTATCCATATTGATCAGAATAGGTTTTGGGAAAGACATACATAAGTTGGTTAAAGGACTGCCACTTATAATCGGAGGTGTAGATATTCCGTTTGAGAAAGGGCTACTTGGACATTCTGATGCAGATGTAGTATGCCATGCAATCGCCGATGCGCTTCTCGGAGCTGCTGCTTTAGGAGACATAGGCAGGTTATTTCCTGACTCCGACCCTCAGTACAAAGGAATATCCAGTTTGATTATTTTAGAACAAGTAATACAAAAACTTCGAAATGAAAACTGGGAAGTGAACAATGTTGACTGTACCGTACAATTGGAAAAACCAAAAATAGCCGGATATATACCTGGTATGTGCAAAAAAATAGCAGAAGCCTTGTCTGTCGATGCGTCAATTGTTTCCATCAAAGCAACTACAAGTGAGGGATTGGGCTATACAGGAAAAGGGGATGGAGTAATCGCCGAAGCAGTGGCCTCAATCAGCAAACAAGACTCCCATAAATAAATGTGATATGGAAGGTTTATTAGATTTCATAAGTAGTACGGATGTAGTCTGGATATACACATTTTTATTTTTTGGGGCATACGTTGAGAATCTGATTCCGCCGGTACCCGGTGATACAGTCGTGGTGTTTGGTGCAATTCTTGTCGGAACAGGGACGCTCAGATTTGATCTTGCTTTGCTGACTACTACTTTTGGCAGTATAGCAGGATTTATGACGATGTACGGTCTTGGTATTGTCTTTGGCAGAAAAATAGTAGATTCAGCGCGCTGGCGGTTTTTTTCATCTACAGAATTTGAAAAGATAGAGTTATGGTTTGAAAAGTACGGCTACAAAATTGTTGCCGCTAACAGGTTTTTTGCAGGAGCAAGAGCAGTTATTTCGCTTTTTGCAGGCGTGGCAAGGCTCAATATAAAAAAAGTTTTTACTCTCGCTTTTTTAAGCTGCTTTATCTGGAACACGATTCTTATATATGCCGGATCAAAGGTAGGCGCAAACGGGGAAGTTATTATAGAGGTGGTAAGAAAATACAATATTGCAATGATTTCTGTATTGGTACTTCTATTAATAATTGTATCGTATCGGTGGTATAAAAGGAGAAATAATAATTAAGCTGCAGTTTTCATGTACCCATCAATCAAAATCAATGATCGGATAACGTTAAATTCGGAAAGCAAAAATTTAAATGAGTGAAAAAATCAGAGTCCGTTTTGCACCAAGCCCTACAGGAATGCTGCACGTTGGAAATGCCCGTACAGCAGTAATGAACTGGTTGTGCGCGCGCCATTATGGTGGCGATTTTATTTTGCGGATAGAGGATACAGATACTGAAAGATCTACCGCAGAATCAGAGAAAAGCATCATGGAACAACTTCAGTGGCTTGGTCTGGATTGGGATGAGGGACCGGTCAAAGGTGGTAAATATGGCCCATACCGGCAATCTGAAAGACTTAAATTATATAATGAAAATGCAGATACTTTGCTTGCCGAAAATAAAGCCTATTATTGTTTTTGCGCGAAAGAAGAACTTCAGGAACAAAAAGAGCGCGCTATCCGAGAAAAAACCACTCCCGGTTACAACGGTAAATGCAGAAATTTAACTGAAGAGGAGAAGGATAAACTGCGCGGTCAGGGCAATGCGGCAGCCGTCAGGTTCAGGGTGCCTGAAGAAATTATAGTATTGAATGACCTTGTTCAAGGTGAAATCAGATTTGAAAGTGCTGTTATCAGTGATTTTGTTATTCAGCGTGAAGACGGTTCGGCAACGTACAATTTCGCAGTTGTGGTTGATGATTTGTCGATGAATATCACCCATGTCATCCGGGGAAACGACCATGTATCCAACACGCCCAAACAGATTTTGCTTTATAAAGCGCTGAGAGGAAAGATACCGAAATTTGCCCATATTCCAATGATTACCGGTGAAGACGGGGCGCGTTTGTCAAAAAGACATGGACATACTTCAGTGGCAGAATTCAAGGATGCGGGTTACATGCCGGAAGCGTTAATAAATTTTATGAGTTTGTTAAGCTGGTCATCGGAATCAGGGGACGAGATCCTATCGGTTGACCGACTGATAAAAGAATTTGATTTTTCCCGGATTTCACGAAGCCCTGCAGTTTTCGATAGAACAAAATTAAACTGGCTTAACGGAAAATATATAAGGTCTTTGGATGATAAAGAACTTGTGGATGGAGCGAAGCCTTTTCTTGAAAAGGCAGACATGATTGAAAACGATTCCAAACGTCTGGAGAGAATCATTTCCTCCGTAAAAGACAATGTTGAAACTTTTTCAGACTTTCCGAAATACGCCTCAATCTTTTTTGTCGACAAGATAGACATATCCGGAGAAAAAGAGCGAGAGTTGATTAAGAGTGCATCCTCTCAAAAAGTGTATGCAAAATTATTGAATCAACTGTCAGATCTATTGAATGGAAAAAATCCATTAACTGATAAGAAAATACTGACAATCGATATATTCCAGGCTATCATGAAGAAAATTCAGGAAGAAACAGGAATAAAAGGAAAAGACCTATGGATGCCGGTTCGTGTCGCCATGACTGGACAAATGCACGGTCCGGAACTGCCAAAAATACTTGAAATATTGGGTGTCGACAGATGCAAATTACTGATCAACGCAGTAACTGTGAAAGAAAAATAATATTAAATTGAGAAGTTATATACTCGATAGGATATGAGAAGAGCATTGACAGAGCAAGAAAAAGGAACAATTTATATTTATAATTCCAGAAACCGGAAAAAAGAAAAATTTATCCCGGTTCAAGAGAATAAAGTCGCAATGTATACCTGTGGACCAACCGTTTACAATTATATACATATAGGAAACGCGAGACCATTGATTGTCTTTGATGTAATAAAAAAATATTTTGAATATTGTGGTTATGAGGTAAAACATGTTCAAAATATAACAGACATCGATGACAGGATTATTGGAAAAGCAATCGCGGAGAAGACTTCTACAAACGAAATAGCGAACAGGTATACAAAAGCCTTTTTTGACGATTGCAAAGCCCTGGGAACAAAAAAACCGGATTTCAGCCCAAAAGCGACCGATTACGTAGGGGAAATGATAAGTCTGATAAATGAACTTGTGAAAAACGATACCGCTTATGAAGCGGAGGGGAACGTATTTTTTGATGTTTCAAAAGATTCACAGTACGGCAGTTTTTCCGGCAAAGACCTTAACAGCATGGAATTGGGTAACAGAGTCGATGAAAAAATCACAAAAATAAAACGGAATCAAGGCGATTTTTCGTTGTGGAAACCTGCCAAACCTGGAGAACCTTCATGGGACAGTCCATGGGGAAAAGGGAGACCGGGTTGGCACACCGAATGCGTTGTAATGTCTGCAAAACTCCTTGGCGGCGAATTTGACATTCATGCCGGTGGGGTGGATCTCATTTTTCCTCATCATGAAAACGAAATAGCCCAGGCGCGGTGCGTTGGAAATCCCAAATTCGCAAAATACTGGATGCATAATGAATTTGTCAATATAAAAGACAAAAAAATGGCGAAATCTGTGGGAAACGTTGTACTTGTCAATGACCTGGTCAAAAAATACAGAAAAGAGGCTATCCGGCTGTTTTTTCTACAAACGCATTACCGTAAACCGATAAGTTATGATGAAAAGCATATTGAAAGTGCAGAATCTGCCGTAGAGTCAATGTACCGTTTTTGGTTTCTTTTAAAAAAAGCCATGAAACGAAGTACGAGTAAATTATCCGATAAAGAAGTTTTAAAGATTGCTAAAAATCAACATTTGGATCAATACAAGAAAGACGCGATTCGCTGTATGAACGAAGATTTTAATACGTCAGGTGCGATTGCCGAAATGTTTTCTTTAAAAAGTGTGTTAGAACAACTTATGGAGCCATGGTCTGACGATAACTATGCAGAATTGAAATATGGACATGATTTATTACTCGATTTAGACAAATTCTTATGTATAATTCCTAAAGATGAAAAATCTCAAATTCCGTTCGAATCTCTGGAAATCAAAAAAATAGAAGGACTTATTGCCGAACGAACCAATAACCGGAATAACAAGGAATGGGGAAAAGCGGATAAAATCAGGGCTAAACTGATGGGAATGGGTGTTGTTATCGAGGACACAAAAGATGGCACCAGGTGGTGGTCAAATAAGTGAAATAATTACAAAAACCTATTGACACTTTGAGTTTTGGATATTATATTAGAAAGTCTATAATAAAACGGGGATGTTTGTCCCGTTTTTATATATTTTGTGCTGGCATAGCTCAGTTGGTAGAGCAGCTGATTTGTAATCAGCAGGTCGGGGGTTCAAATCCCTCTGCCAGCTCGAAATGCCGGCAATAATAAATTGAAAAAATTAATTGAGCTTTTGCGGGGCTGACAGAGAGAATGTGTGATATGGAGAGGTACCCAAGCGGTCAACGGGAACAGACTGTAAATCTGTCGGCGAAGCCTTCGGAGGTTCGAATCCTCCCCTCTCCACGGAAAGTGTTTTCCGAATGTGCGGGAATAGCTCAATTGGCTAGAGCATCAGCCTTCCAAGCTGAGGGTTGCGGGTTCGAGTCCCGTTTCCCGCTCCAGATTATCTTGGCGTAGGATTACTGATGATTTTCGGGGAATTGTGCCTACGTAGCTCAGTCGGTAGAGCACATCCTTGGTAAGGATGAGGTCACCGGTTCAATCCCGGTCGTAGGCTCATAATTATTTTAGGATTTTTCATTACACCTTTTTAATAGAACGAAAAAAGGGGAGTACTACAGATGGCGAAGGAGAAGTTTGAGAGGACGAAACCGCATGTCAATGTTGGTACGATAGGTCATGTTGACCATGGTAAGACGACTTTGACTGC
>JADFON010000322.1 GCA_022562855.1 Candidatus Zhuqueibacterota bacterium
TCTATTTCAAGAAAAGTGGTTTAAAATGTACGAAAAAATTCAGTTGTAACAAAGGAAAAGAAATACGGGGAATTACTTGAAATTACTCTACGTAGGATAATGAGGTTATCTCTATAGACGTCACCGGTCAAATCTTGTCGTAAGCAGAAAATGAGTTGAAGAATATTTTATAAAAATATATTGGTAATTGGAAAAAATATTCAAAATTGAACAGCACATATATAAGGCAATATTTGCATCGATTAGCCTGAGAAGCTAAAAGCTGATCTTCAAACCAAATGACGATTGAATTGGATCGAAATGCGGACTCCAGCTGAAGGAACCGGCGTTGGACTCTTCATTGTTTCCGGCAATCCGGGGTATTCCCGTATCGTTTTTTTTGAAGAGAAAATAAGATACTATCGCGCCGCCGAAAGAGGCTCCGGATGCGATCAAAGCGATGGACCGTTGGTCTTCGTTGTCCTTTATTTTTTCCTTGTAACGTAGAATTTCGTCCGTATCGGTTGCGTTGTTATATCTCGTCCGGGAATAACCAACATTATCGTGGAAATAGAGAGCGGCGCCCGCACCGGCAGCCGATAAGCCTGCCAAATACCAAGCCGGTCTTGGTAAAGAGGGTAAAGGAATGAGTGCGTTATCAAAGAATTCATCCCCCGGGTTTCTGTTGAACATTATTTGAGTAGCTACGCTCGATACAAACGCCGAACCGGCAATGATGTAAGCGATGTCCCTCCGTTTCCTGTTTGTCTCGATCTTTCTTGTAAATTCTTCCGCCTCTTCAAGAGTTTCGGCTTTTTTGCGGTTTTCATTTTCTTGTGATTTCTTTATGGTGAACAGAGCCGCGGTTCCAATTGCCGTTCCACCCAGAAGCAACAGACTTTTGCTGACAGGATTTTTCTTTGTTATGATCGATACGTCTGCAGGTCTGGAAATATCCCATGAATTTCCCAGCAATAATTGATTCAGAATACCTGCCGTTAAAACCGTTCCTGCGAGAACAAAAGAGGCGTCACGGTGGTTTCGGGCAGCCGATAATTTACCGGTATATTTCTGCATTACATTCTGGTCAAAAGTGTTATTTAATATTTCTTCGGAATGGTTTCTTTGCTGAACATAATATAACCCGGCTCCAAACGCAGCAGCGCTGAGGGTGAAAAACGACCGTGTTGTTGTGTTCCAGTGCGTCGGTTTCAAACTGTAACGGGGAGGATGTAAATACTTTCCACGGTGACTCCAGAGAAATTCCGAAAGCACAGCGCTGCCAATAGTAATCCCGCCTGCGATTAATGCCGTATCTCTTCTGAGTTTGTTGTCCCTAATATTTTTCGACAATTTTGCTATTTCGTCACTGTCGTCTTCATCTCTTAAATTGTCCCGGTCACTCCTGAATAACAGGTGAAATACTCCCGCAGAGGCAAGCGAAACACCGCCAATAATCCCAAATCCCTTTGCGGTTGAGTTCAACCGCGTAATCCCGGTTGTCAGCAGCCGTACGCGGTCGGATACGTCTATTTGTTTGTCCGGGTATAAATAGTCCACAGTGAAACCGGATTGAAGAGGCATTGTCCTTACTAACCTGATCTGCGCAATCTTTTCGAGAGAATCCCCTGAAGCCCTGGTTACCCCCAAAACCTGATCTTCAAGCAATTCATTTGCTGTGCCCCTGTTAATCATTCCGATGTCGTCTTCAAAAGAGGTTACCGCACCCAGTTCCGGGTACGAAATAGGTTTTAATACGTTTGCTTCGCCGGAACCAAGCTGCCCCGCAAAGAAATTCTGCAGACGCCAGTTTGTCAGATCAGCCATGTCCACTGAATAGGGAACCATCAACGCCGATACAATGGTTTTATTGTCTTCTCCTTCATCCCAGAAGATATTGCGGATTTGTCCCGCCGGAATAGGTTCATCGGTTGAATCGTATTTTATCAGTCTCGGTTTTTTTTCATTTTCGTAATAAACCAAAAGCCACAAATTGAATGCAACAATTTCCTGACCGCTTATATTCTCAAGATTGAGATAAATCCTCATACCGTCCACCGCAGATTGCCGGATCTGGGCGTTGCTGATATTTATGGGTACGCCGTTATAATCAAAGATCGATATTGGTGTAAAACTGGATTGACCGATTGCGGTAGGGAGGTTCCATACCAGGATAGAAAAGAAAAGGAGATTTGTAAATATTCTGATTTTATTCACTGCTTTACGCCGCTGTATGGAGTGAGTGTTTACTTCGATAGACGATTGCTATTGTTTTTTGTCTCGTCATTCCCGCCACCTCCGTCATTCCTGCCCCCTTTACCTGGGTCGTCCCTGAGAACAAACCCGGACATTTGTGCTCACTGCGGGGTCAGAGACGACCCCGCATACGGCTTACGCCGCAGTAGTTGTCCCGCCACGCAAGTGGTCGCTATGTGATTAGGGATGGCTTGCCCCTTATCATTTCGGGGCTCAAGCCATGCAACACCCGCGAACGCGGGAATCCAGATACATGCAAACTAACAAATCTATTTAATAATCGGCAGATTCTTGTCGTTTCTTTGCCGGACTGCAACAAAATATCTAATACTAAAATTTACTAAAATCCCCAATTTTTAACAATAGCAAATATGAAGAAATCAACAAATCTAAATGCGGCTGCTCTTTGCGATTAAAATAGTACATTTACAACCTACGGATATTCAATCGGGTCAGGAATACCTGCTTCATTGAATGCCCGCAGCCGCAGGACGCAGCTATCGCAATTACCACAGGCTTTTTCACTTTCCCGATAACATGACCATGTCAGGTGAAATGGGGCATCAAGAGCTGCGCCTTTCACGATTATTTCTTTCTTTTTCATTTCGATAATAGGCGTTATTATCTTTATCCGGGTTTCCGGTTTTGTGCCGACATTGATAAGGTCCTCAAAAGCATCATAAAAATCGCGTCTGCAATCCGGGTATCCGGAACTGTCCTCTGCAACCGCGCCGACAAAGATAACGTGAGCATTAATTACTTCCGCCCATGAAACTGCGCATGACAAAAAATGGGCATTGCGGAATGGTACGTAAGAGGTTGGAATTTCGGATGAATCAAGGTCGGGTTCAGCAATGGGGATCGAACTGTCGGTCAGGCTGGAACCGCCGATTTGTTTTAGAATCGGCGCCGCGCTTACAAGTATTTCCTTTACACCGTAATGCCCGGCAATATCATGAAATGCCTTTAATTCCCGTTTTTCGGTTCTTTGCCCGTATGTTATATGAAGGAGCGCAGTGCAGCATTGTTAACGCGCGATAGCCAAGGTTACA
>JADFON010000323.1 GCA_022562855.1 Candidatus Zhuqueibacterota bacterium
TTTGATAGATGCTTTCGAAGAAATGAGTATTTTTGAGTACGAAATTATTGAAAAGTGATCGACACGTCCGCACCGCTTGCAGACATAGATGTCGAAGTGTTCGCAGTTAACGAACAGAACAAACAAAAAAAGCAGGCTAAAATGCCTGCTTTTTTTGTAACCGAATATTTGTGTATTTCTACTTATTTTTTCCTGGTATCCGTTTCCTTTTTCTTCTGCCATTCAAGGAATTCCTCGCCTTTTTCTATAGCTTTAACCGAAGGATAGGCGACGATGTATTCAAGTATATCCGAGAACAGGTCAGGAGGAGCATAACCGGGAAGAAGCGTGACCGGCGTACCGTCGGATTCCATAAACAGCGTTGTCGGAAATCCGGTTATCCCCATATTTAAGGACCATTCCTTCATGGACACTTCTTTCCCCTTATAGCGGATCTTGTCTTCGGATTCGGCGTCAAGTTTGATCGCCACGTAGTTTTTATTTATGTAATCGATGACGGTTTCTTTCGTATAGGTCTCTTTATCCATCACTTCGCACCAGTGACACCAATCGGTGAATACGTCGATAAGAATCAGTTTTTTCTCTTTTGCCGCTAATGCCATTCCCTCATTAAATCCGTACCACTTGAGAGCTTCTGTTGTGGAATTGTGCCCCCTGTCCCGCGTTACTGCCGATTCGAGCTTTGGAATCGAGCTTATTAAAATAATAATTAATGCCCCTGTCAATACCGGTATCGTATAGCGGAATTTTTTGTTGAAAAATAACACCTTGGCGCCTTTCTTATATAGATTTTAATAAAACAAATGTAATTTTGATATTGTAAGTTCCAAAAAATTGAATTTGACCGAAAGTAAATTCATTTGAGAGTGATTCATTTCTATTTGGGTAATTTAAAAAACCAAACATTGAATTGGTAAGTTCCGTATAATTTTGCCAAAGATTGTCACTTGATTTTTAACGGTACAAATTATAGATTGTTTTCTATATGATTATCGAATCTATCAAAGCCGAATTTCTAAAGTATAAACGGATCGGAGAGGGCGCCATCAGGCAGGCGCCGGATAACGGTTTTAACAAACCTCTTGGTGAGGGGAATAATTCTATCACTGTTATCGTTCGCCACATTTCCGGGAATCTTAAATCAAGATTTACCGATTTTCTAACATCCGATGGGGAAAAACCGTGGAGAAACAGGGGCGGTGAATTTGAATCTGTTGAACTCGACCCGGAAGGATTAATAAAGGTCTGGGATGAGGGATGGAAAGTACTGTCCGATACATTAGATACATTAACTGATGATGATATGGAAAAAACGGTAACCTTATATGGAAAGGAGCTTAGTGTTATTGCAGCCATTCTCCAGGCTCTTACCCATGTTAGTTATCATGTTGGACAGATCGTCACAATTGCAAGATCATTGACCGGTGACGACTGGCAAACGTTGAGCATCGCAAAAGGAAAACCCTCAGATCACAATAAGAATCAAGCTAAGAATTGATATTATCTCTTCTCAAATCATTCCTTGAAATTCAACAATTATTTTGTTTCCAGAATATTATAAATTTGTTTTAGATGATGTTTTATATGGTCTACATAATCATCACACAAAAACCGTAAAGTAACCGGTTCATAATTTCCTATACGACACTCTGTATTTAATTGGTCTTGTGGAATATTGACCATGACCGCAGAAAGATGCAAATTGTAATTTTTCCATAGTTCCAACAAAAACTTCCAATCACTTGCATTATACGGTTGAGCCTCTACCCAAAATGCTTGTTCATAATTCGGGAATACAAATACATCTTCTCTCTGGGCTCGAATAAACCTGTGATGGTTATTTACCGCTGAATCTATTAAATGACCGATGATCTCTTTAACCGACCATTTCCCCGGCGCGGGATTTCTGCTCACTTCTCTTTCATCATAATTTTTTAACGATTCGAACGTGTCGTGTATGAGCGGAATTAATTCTTTTGCAACTTGTGTTTCCATTAAATTTTCCTTTTTTACAATATTTTTAAAGTACTTAATTATCCGGCGCTTGCTCCATTTTCTACTTTATTTCCGGAATTGCCAGAACAGGTGTGATCTTATTTGCATAACCTATTGTCGAATAACATCCCATTTGAGAGATGCCCCATTATTTTGCGTGGTTCAAGATTGACTACAAAAAGAGCTTGTTTTCCAACGATACTTTCCGGATCTTCTCTTTCTTTTTTTATCCTAATCCTCTGCAAATGTAATGACAATATGCGCAAAATTGATACTTTGGTTACAATTATAATTATATGCAAAAACGATTTGACATAGAGTACGTGTTTTGATATATTATAATAACTGCAATTAATATTAATCCTCTTGGTACTTCTTATGCCAATTCCTAACAACATTGTGGAGCCGCCCGCTAAAAGCAAATTTTGGATAACTGTTCAGATTCTTATCCTTGGGGTTACATTTGCATTGATTGCGGGTTTTATCCTTTATCCGGAAAACACTCTTAACATTCAGTGGAATATACTTATTCCTATATTACCTGCAACGTTTATTATCGCACCTGGCTTATGGAGGAATATGTGTCCTCTTGCGACCCTCAATATGATGTTTAACAAATTTGCCAAGCGGCAGACACTACCATTGAAATATGTTTCTGCAGCGGGTATAACCGGCTTACTGCTTCTTGGTATTCTTGTTCCTGCCCGCAGATTTATGTTCAATGAAAACGGTATAGCGCTTGGTGCAACCGTTCTTGCGGTAGCGATAATAGCGCTTTTACTTGGCGCCGTTTTTTCCAGAAAAGCCGGCTTTTGTAACGGAATATGCCCCATTCTCCCGGTTGAACGTTTATATGGACAGTCTCCTCTGTTCCGTATTTCGAATTCACGGTGTCTGCCATGTGAACTATGCACAGGACCTAAGTGTATCGATCTCGATCCGCGTATATCGATAATGGAGACAATAGGAGAGGGGTACAATTCCAATAAATGGTTGTTGACGCCCTTCGGGATATTCGCCGCCTCTTTCCCCGGATTTGTTGCCGGTTATTATACGATACAGGATGTCCCCTTTTCCCTGGCAGGCTCAATTTATTACCATATTTTCTTCTGGGCCGGGGTGAGTTTTCTGATTACAAATATATTTATCAGGTTGTTCAGGTTGAAAACCAGGCTTGCATTGTCTATCCTTGCGGGAGTTACGGTCGGCATTTATTATTGGTTTTCTGCCCCCATAATTGCAACAGCCTGGTCATTAGGCAGCCCGGCAGAATGGATTCTCAG
>JADFON010000324.1 GCA_022562855.1 Candidatus Zhuqueibacterota bacterium
CTGTCGGATTTCACCGCTCCAGCCGCTCATCTCTCAGGTGTCCCCTGGCTCGCAAGAACTCTTCTTCGGATAATTCTCCCTTTGCGTATCGCTCTTTAAGAATGACAAGCTGTTTGCCGTCCTCTTTTTCATGACCGAAAAATTGAAAAAAATATACAAAACCCAAACAGAGAATTACCCATTTCGACCAGGTAATGCCCCCGCTTGTAAAAAGATTAATGAAGACAATAAAAACAATCAGAACAAAAATTTGCTCGTAAGAATGTCTTGACCAGGATCTCATATTTTACCGCGGTTTGTCAGCATAAATTAACCACTTGTATTTCACTAAGTTTTACTGATTCAATGATATTTTTGTTGCAATATATTTTTTTGTCAATTCACATTAACCTTTAACAACCAAAGAAAATTTTGATCCCGGTCAAATTTTAGATCAATTTTTCTCCAATTCATTCTCTATAAACTTGCCGAGATGACTAATAGTGGGCTTAAGCTTATAGAGTTTTCCCGCATATCGAGAATCGATACCAGGTATTTTACCGGTATGATATGATAAAGTCGATTCCGAATCTTTTAACATATGCCCCGTAAAAATAACTACTACGTTATCATCGGATTTTATTATATTTTCTTTTAAAAGCCTTCTCAATCCCGCGACAGCCGCGCACGAAGACGGTTCCGCGCCAATTCCGCCTCTCTCAACCTGCGCTTTTGCATCCATTATTTCCTGGTCATCGACCTCGGTCACTACACCGTCAGTCCATTTCAGAGCCCGAACCGCTCTTGGATAATTGACAGGATTCCCTATTCGAATTGCGGTTGCTAATGTTTCAGCCTGAACCGTATAACGGTTTTCGAATTGACTGCAATAAGATTTATAAAATGGATTGGCGCCTGCTGCCTGGACGCCGGCAAGACGCGGCTTTTTTTTAAGTAGACCTATATCATAAAACTCCTGTATCGCCAGTCCGAAAGCCGAATAGTTGCCGAGGTTTCCTGCCGGAAAAACGATCCAGTCCGGTGGATTCCAGTTTTTCTGCTGTAACAGTTCCCATATTATCGTTTTTTGACCGGCAGGTCTAAAAGGATTTACCGAATTCATCGGGTATATCATACCACTTTGTGCGCCATCCATAATCATCTTCATGCAGTCGTCAAAGTCCCCTTCAATTTCAATTGTTATTGCACCATATGCGATTGTTTGTGCGAGTTTACCTTTGGAAACTTTGCCTTCCGGAACAAGTACAAGAGCTTTTATTCCGCATCTCGCGGCGTAGAGCGCCATCGACGCACTTGTATTGCCGGTTGAGGCACACGCTATAATCTTTGCGCCTTGCTGGCAGGCGCGTGAAACCGCGACAGTCATTCCCCGGTCTTTGAATGACCCTGAGGGATTCTCTCCTTCATGTTTGATTTGCAGTGCATCTAACCCAAGACTTTTGGCTAATTGCGGTACGTCGTAAAGCCTGGTATTTCCTTCATGGATACTGACAATAGCATCGTCATCGAAATCCGGCACAATTAATTCTTTATACCGCCATACACCACTGCTGCGCCCCGGTGAAGAATTCTTTGCCCGCTCATCGAATTTTTCAAGTGAAACCTGTGTCTTGGCTTGGTCAATATCAATATAAATATCAAGCAATCCTCCGCAACCGCATAAATAACCGGATGCCGCCGGTTCATATTGTTTTCCGCACTCTATACAGTTTAACAAAAAACCCACGTCGATTATCTCCGGACTTTCTCAATAATTGAGAGTACTTTGTTCATAGGATTAGAGACAGGACAATGGATTGTCCACTTTATCCAAAATTTGTACTTGACGAATAAATTAGATAAAAAACAAGATAATACCGTGTGGAATAATAATCAATTGGAATTTTAGAGAAGGCAGATTTTGGTTAAAATAAAATTCCCATTAAAGAGGAGGCAGCTTATCCAATACCGTTAGCCAGATGTCAAAATCCCTGTCGATATCGGACTGAAAAAACATTAATGGCTGCGTCTTGCTGAATATTGGGAGCAGATCGAACCCGGAAATTGTATTTGTGTAATTTACTTCATATGTCCGGTTCAAATCGATAAATACTATATCAGAAAACCCGCTGAAAAACCTATTAAACGCAATCCATTTCCCATCCGGGGTAAACACGGGGATTAAATCGTCAGCTATCACATTTGTTAACTGTATTTGTTGTGAACCATCTGCATCGATTATAAAGATGTTGTTGAAATCAGTAGCTGTGACCCGTTTTGTATATGCTATCAGATTCCCATCCGGGGAATATACCGGGTCACGGTAATCGCCGGATTCATTTGATAGATTACGCTTATTCCCGCCAGAAAAATCCATGGTATAAATGTTTTGATTACTCTCCGGACCGGAGATATATACTAAGGTTTCCGAGTTCGGGGAAATATTGACATCGAGACCTCCGGATACCGGGGTAAGATTTTGCTCGCCGCTGCCATCCATATTAATTACAGTAATATTCTGCCTTCCCCCGTCTAAGGATGTGACAAATGCCTTTGTCCCGTCAGGGCTGAACCTGACAGGAAAGTTTATATCAACCGGAACAATCGAAATCCTTCGCTGATCCTGACCACTAAGGTCCATCATATACACATCGGCGTCACGATAGTAGACAATGTTATTTCCATCTGGCGTAAAAACGGGTAAATTGATGTTTCCCGGATTATTGGTTATGTTTGTTTGCGTTGATCCGTCAATATTCATTAAGTATATTTCAAAATTCCGATGTACCCCCGATTGATAGACAAGTCTGCCGCCATCGGGAGAAATACTTGCGTTGGCGCTTTCTCTGAAATCATGGGAGATATTCGTTCCGGAAAAATCCAGATTGATAATCTGGATGCCGTCAGAACCGGGCGGTGGTTCGCCATTATTATTATCAAAATAATAAGTAACCGTACGGCTGTCGCATGATAGTAATAAGCTGAATATCACGAATAAATAAAATCTCATTATCATAAATTTTCTTAAGATCAATTTAGCAATCCGTCTCTAATCTCATCTCTGGAACAATTGGTATATTGGATTTGTTCCATAAGCGCCAATAACCGATTTATATCACACTACTGTAAAAGTTCCTTATAATATTCCTTTACCTTGCCGAATGCCTGTATAATATCGTTCATGTCCTTTGCCGTACCGAGTAAGACATTTTGAGTCAACCATACCGCCTCTTCAGAACAGGCAATCTCTGTTTAGGGCAGGACCAAATTACCATAAATCCTGACTGGAGTGT
>JADFON010000325.1 GCA_022562855.1 Candidatus Zhuqueibacterota bacterium
TTGGTAAGAGGATTCGGTCCGGATTTATTGCGATTCCCGGATAAACTTTTCGCAATTTCTGACGTCTTCTTCGCTGCCGATAATGAGCGGGACTCTTTGGTGGAAGGATTCCGGCTGGATGTCGAGAATTCTTTTGCTGCCGTCTGAGGCATATCCGCCGGCTTGTTCGATGATAAACGAGAGTGGATTGGCTTCATAGAGGAGCCGGAGTTTGCCTCTGGGGTTACGTCGGTTCCCGGGATAGAGAAAAATGCCGCCGTAGAGGAGATTGCGATGAAAATCCGCGACCAGTGATCCGATGTACCGCGAAGAATAGGGTTTGGCGCCCGCAGCCTCAGGATTTTTTAGCGACATGATAAAATTCTTTATGCCGTCATCCCACGAGTTGAAATTTCCTTCGTTGACGCTGTATATCTTGCCTTTTTTCGGGGTTTTAATCGTTTCATGCGACAAAAGGAATTCGCCGATACTCGAATCGAGTGTAAAACCGTGGACGCCTTGTCCCGTGGAATAAACGAACATTGTACTGGAACCGTATATTACATAACCGGAGGCTACTAATTTATTTCCCGGCTGCATAAAATCTTCTTTTTTACCGCGGTCTCCACTCGAAAGTTTCTCGTATATCCCGAAAATCGAACCGATACTTACGTTTGCATCGATATTGGCGGAACCGTCAAGCGGGTCGAAAGTGAGTATATATTTACCGAGAGGATAACCCTCGGGGATAGGGATCAGGTCTTCGCGTTCCTCTGAGATCATCGCGCTCAGATATCCGCAGGTTCCAAGCATTTGTACAATTACATTATGGGCGTATACATCGAGTTTTTGCACCACTTCACCGTGGACGTTTTCCTGACCGGTAATTCCGAGGAGTTCCACAAGTCCCGCTTTGTTGACTTCACGTGAGATAATCTTCGCGGCGAAACTGATGGAGCTCATCAAACCGGAAAATCCTCCCGTTGCCTCCGGGTATTTTTGCTGTTGTTCGAGTATATGCCGGTCGATGGTCACTACACTGTCGGGCATGGGATTATCCTCCGGAATAGAGCGGAATGTTGCTGTCTATTATACAAATAGATTATTGAGAAGCGTATTAAAAATATAAAAAATAATTATGAATAAATCAATTTTTAAAATGGTGATTTTTTGAGGGTGTTCGTGGAAAATAATACGGGGACACCCCATAGAAGGCAGGATAATACAAATTAGTTTTGTCTTTAATTTATACCGATTGTTTGCATTGTGGGGGATTTTCTAAGATTTTGTCTTCGATATGTGGCGATTAATTCCTGAAGTCTTCGGGATATTCTTTCCGGAGAGCCACCAAGCGGTTCATTATTAAAATTTCAAAAAATAAACAATGTGTCTCCGGAATTCCTAACTGTATTTTTCTTTCTTACGGTAAATGTTGAGAATGTTCACTCCAACTCCAATATGGGAAAGCACACCAACACATATCATGGCTTCAAACGGCTGGTTAAAAAGCGCACCTATAAATATTGTAAAAAGCCTGACATCCCTCTTGTTCAATCTGTTGAGAATGCTGTTATGCAGCCGGTGATTAAAACGCAATTCATACTCTTTACGGACGTAGCTTGACATGATAAAGCCGGATAATGCTATGACTCCCCCAAGCAGGACCGCAGGCTGGGGATGCGTTTGCCAGTAGCCAAAAGTAATTCCTGCGGCAATAGCGACGTCTGCGTACCTGTCCAGTATGGTGTCGAACCATGCGCCGAATCGGCTGGCTTGGAATTTGAGACGGGAAATTTCTCCATCACAGCCATCTACAATGGAGGACAATTGGACCAATATTCCGGCATATAGTGTCCATTTATAATCACCGAAACTGAACAAGTAAGCGCCGATACAACAGATCAAAAAGCTCAGAACAGTAATCATATTGGGTGTTATCGGCGTTTGAACAAATAATTCCGACAACTTACATGAAAGAGGTCGATTTAGAACCCGCGCAATGTATCCGTCTTCATTTGGTTTGGATATAGCAGATAATAACTTGCGTTTTGCACTGGATAAGCACGCGGGCGTATCTATATCAAACCAGAAACGATTGCCGATATTTACTGCACGAATCCTGCCCAATTTTGTAAGTTTTCGAATGGCGCCGGAAAGAGATCCGTCTCCATCTTGCTGTGCGCTTTTCAACGCATCGAATATACTTGGTTGACAGAGGAAAAAACCGGTATCGACTGCATCGTACTTTACGATGTCCTTGCCAATGGCAGTAATATCAAAGTTGTCAAGCACCACCTTTGTTGCGTCGTCAATATCAAAAATATCATTGGTACGGTAGTCAACAGCGAGAACACAAGTGTTTTCTCCATTTTGAGCATCTATTAGATTTGTGAGTATCGAAGGATCACAAAGATGATCACACATCAACAAAAGAAAAGCGCTGTCTATGAAGGCTGAGACTGCTGATACCGAAGTCCCGTTCCCTTTTCGCCAGTGCGGATTCGGCACTACTTGAATGGATATGTCGAGTTCTTGATCAAGTTGTTCAATAAATGATACCATTTCCTGTTTAAAGCAGCCAACCACAACATAAATTTTTTTGATTCCTGCTTCCCGGCAGGAATGAATAGATCGCTCCAGTAGAGTTTTGCCGAAAATCGGAGTAAGGGGTTTTGGTATTCCTCCATTCCCATTAAACAGCCTGAAACCTTCTCCCGCTGCAATTATTACTGCCGGTAAATTTTGATTTTTTATGTTTTCAATCTTGATGTTACTAATCATGTTCAATTTCTCCATTAGTCTGTTCGATCAAAGTTTCATGTAATTCAGATGTGGCGGAGGCTAAAATTGAATACCTTTCCGTGAGACTCTGAATGTCCGGCAGTGGTTTCCCTGCCGAATCGGTTAATAATCCGCCGGCTTCAGAAATGATCAAAGATGGCGCAAGAAAATTTTCCGGTGTCAGGCGTTGACGCAAATCCAAATGGGCATCCAAAATACCTGTAGCAACCATAGAAAGCGCACGGGTTGTACAACCGAAAGCGCGAACTCCCCGCGCACATGAAAGCACGCCGGTTAGTGGCTTATCCATGACATAATGATTCAATTCACAGCTTATCAATGCTTTATTTAACCGGGTAACCGGACTCGTATGGACTGCCATGCCGTTGTCATACGCCCCGTGCCTTCGGGCTGCGGTAAGAGTTTTTCCTGTAATCAGGTCCCCCACCAGCGCATATTCAACAGTATCGACGGAAACCGGAAGATCTGCCGGGATCAG
>JADFON010000326.1 GCA_022562855.1 Candidatus Zhuqueibacterota bacterium
TTTGATGATTAGAGTGGAAGGACCAATGGGTGTCGACGTCGCTCATTTTTTTTTGGATTCCCAAAAATATCTACTGTACCTAAACCGCGACGAAGTTGTCTACCAGGGACTGTCAGACACATTGAATGTTAACAAACTTTTAACAGATTTAATCGGAATTACTTTAGAAGCTAATAGTGTCGATTTCCAGGATGTGCAGAACGAACTAATCGGATTGTTTACAGGAGCAATGTCTATCGATAATTTAGACCTTGAACCGGTCAATTTTAACGATTCGACAAAGACCGTTAATATATTCAGAATGTCCGGTTTGTCGGGTGATGTCCTGTATGAATTTCCAATTAATAATGAATTACTGCAAAAAGTACAAATATTTGACGATAACAATAGAAACAGGATTGTAAAGTCCTTTAGCCGCTACACGAAAAAAAACAACGTTTATATCCCGAGAAGAATTATATATACATTTTTAGAGGAAAGAGGAAGAATATCCCTCACTTATTTCAATTTTCAGATAAACAGGTCGATCAAATCCGAGGAATTCCATATCGATATTCCTCAGGAACTGCTGAGCGGCAGGAGCCAGGTTAATAAATATCACGAGTGAAAATATCAGCTATGTATAGAGGTGAACGGTGAAGATTACAATTGTGGGTACAGGATACGTCGGATTGGTGGCGGGGACATGTCTTGCCGACCTCGGTAACGATGTCTTTTGCATGGATAATGATAAGGATAAAATCGAAGCCCTCAAGCGGTGTGAAATTCCCATTTACGAGCCTGGATTAAAAGATATTCTGGAAATAAGTGTGAAGGAGAAGAGGCTGCATTTTATTACCGATATCAAAGAAGGAGTAAAAAACTCCGAAGTTATTTATATTGCTGTCGGAACCCCACCCGGTGAAAACCATGAAGCCGATTTAACAAATGTTATGGCTGTCGCCCGCGAAATAGGACAACACATTTCCGGTGATTTGGTGGTTGTTAATAAGAGCACTGTTCCTGTCGGCACTGCACGAAAAGTAAAAAAAATTATTCAGGAGACTATGAAAGGCAGTTATGAGGTAGATGTTGTGTCGAATCCTGAATTTCTCAGAGAAGGGTCGGCGGTAAAAGACTTCATGAGCCCGGACCGCATTATAATTGGAACAGATTCTCCACGCGCTCAAAAAATAATGGAAAAAATTTACCGGAGTTCTGTTCGCGCAGGTAATCCCATGATGGTAACCGATATAGAGAGCGCCGAACTTATAAAGTATGCGTCAAACGCCTTTCTGGCAACTAAAATATCTTTCATAAATGAAATCGCGAGATTATGCGAAAAGGTCGGCGCCGATGTGAAAAAAGTAGCGGTAGGAATGGGGCTCGACAAACGAATTGGTCCCCGATTTCTACAAGCAGGGATTGGATATGGTGGAAGTTGTTTCCCAAAGGATGTCAAAGCTCTTATTCAATCAGGGATTCAGTATGACTCTCCGTTTTCAATCCTTCCGGCGGTTGAAAAAATAAACGAAGAACAAAGACAATTAGCGATAGACAAACTAAAAAGCGTCTATCCGGATCTAAAAGGAAAAAAAATAGCGATATGGGGACTCGCCTTTAAACCAAGAACCGACGACATAAGAGAAGCGCCTTCGCTCATTGTAATTGAGCATTTGTTAGAAAGCGGAGCAGAAGTGGTAGCTTTTGACCCCGTAGCTCAAAAAAATACAGAGAAAATATTTCCCGGCATTTCCTTTGGTCATGATCCCTATTCAATTCTATCAGGTTGCGACGCCCTTATTGTTGTGACCGAGTGGAATGAGTTCAGAGACCTTGATTTTGAAAGAGTAAAGTTGTTAATGAAGTCTCCGGTAATAATCGATTGCAGAAATATTTATGAAAAAGAAGACATGAGAAAGCAGGGATTCACCTATATCGATTTTGGCAGGAAAGAACTTAAAACAGTTGACAATCCAAAAATTAATTAGTAACATAAGTCCATTAGTTATTAAATATCAACAAGTTAGAGCATGTTGAACCGGTAAGTCTGATAAGCAATTCATTATTATGGAATTTCAATTTTATATAAACGAAATCGAAGAGTTTGCAATCGGCGTTGTCTAATATATTTTTTTTATGGTGATTCTAATAACAGGTGGTGCAGGTTTTCTCGGCTCGCACTTAACGGACAAACTGATAAAGGAAGGTCATGAAATAGTATGTTTCGATAACCTTGTTACGGGAAATATTTTAAACGTATCTCATCTTTCGGATAATGGAAAATACAGATTTGTAAAACATGATGTGACCGAATATCTTTTTCTGCATGAGAAACTTGACTGGATACTGCATTTTGCTTCTCCCGCAAGTCCGGTAGATTATGCTGTTCTTCCCATTCAAACATTAAAAGTAGGGGCTCTTGGAACTCACAAAACTCTGGGACTCGCATTAAACAAGAATTCGAAATTTCTTCTTGCATCTACTTCGGAGGTATATGGTGATCCGCTGGTGAACCCGCAAAATGAAGAATATCTTGGAAATGTCGATCCTATCGGTCCGCGTGGAGTCTATGACGAAGCAAAAAGATTTGGCGAAGCTCTGACTATGGCATACCACCGGGTTCATGGTTTAGATACCCGGATTGCGCGGATTTTTAATACATATGGTCCCAAGATGCGGGCACTCGATGGCAGAGTGGTTCCCGCATTAATAAATCAAGCGCTGAAAAATCAACCGATGACCATTTTCGGAAACGGTATGCAAACACGCAGTTTCTGTTATATTTCGGATATGACGGACGGTCTTTACAGACTTATGATGTCTTCCACAAATAAACCGGTAAACCTGGGTAACCCGCACGAAATGACCATCTTAGAACTTGCGCGTTTTATTGTGGAATTAACAGGTTCGAAAAGTGAGACTACATTTAAAGAATTACCGGTTAATGACCCCCGGGTACGTCAACCCGATATCAGCCGGGCAAAGAAAGAGCTAAGCTGGGAACCCACAGTACAACTGAATGAGGGGTTAATGAAGACAATCGAATACTTTGAGCGAAAACTTTCTGAAGGCGAATGAGAATTCTGATCACAGGAGGGGCAGGTTTTATAGGATCACATATAGCCGATGCTTTACTCGCAGAGGGACATACGGTAGATATAGTCGATAATCTTTCAACAGGAAGCACAAATAACGTGCCTGAGGGTGCAGGGTTTTATGAATTGTCCATTGATGATGCCGAGGTTGGGTATCTACTGGACCATACGAAATTCGATGT
>JADFON010000327.1 GCA_022562855.1 Candidatus Zhuqueibacterota bacterium
AAATCGAATTATCCTGCCCGAATGTGAACCCGGCTTATGGAGTTAATTCTTCTTTATAAAGTCCCTTATGTTGTCTTTTACTTCTTTGACAGCTCTATTAAGACGGTTCATTTTTTATCTATTAATCTCAATAAACATTATATTTTGTATTTAACAACAATCTTCTACCTGTCGTATAGTTTAAATCATCGGTAACGATTTGAAAAATTCCATAGTAAGCGACGCCTGAAATTTGCGCTTTAATATAATAAATGAACTCCTGATTTAAAAATCTATTTTTGAAGAAACAGTCTATACAAATTTTAAATTACGATGATATAGATGTTTGTGATCTCCTGTTTGACTAAATAAGGGGATATTCTAAATCAGTTTTTCTCCGCAGTATATTGTAGATATACCGAATGTCAGTGGTTTTTCATAGACATTTGAAAATCCGGCTTTTTCGATCATCCTGCAAAACTCCCTGCCGTATGGAAATTCTTCAACCGTTTGATTCAGATAACGATAGGCAAATTTGTCGCCGGAAATAATCGAACCGACAACCGGCAAAATATTGCTCAAATAAAATAAAAATAATTTCCTCATCATAAAACTTTATGGCAGGGAGAATTCCAATACAATAATTCTGCCGTTATTTGTTAATATCCGGTGTATTTCTTTTAAAACAGCTTCCACATCGACAACGTTTCGTATCCCAAAACCAATGGTCACAGCATCAACTATATGACTTTTAACAGGAATTATAGCTGCATCACCCAAACCCAGGGAAATATTCCCGTCAAATCCTTTTTTCATCAACTTTTTCTTGCCAATTTTAAGCATTTTTATTGCCATGTCAATCCCGACTGCGGAATTTATACTCCTGCTCTTTTTAAATATAGAGAGGATCAGATCGCAGGTTCCGGTGGCTAAGTCGACAACTCTTTGTCTCTCCTTAGCAGGCAGATGGCTGGCTACTTTTTTACGCCAGCTCACATCCAGTCCAAATGAAAGAAGTCTGTTAAGGAGGTCATAACGCTTCGCAATTCTGTCAAACATATGCCAGACTTCGATACGAGACGCCAATTTCTTGTCAGCGGTATTGTTGATTTTTTGCATTATGTTATTATCAACGGTTTTACAATACAACTCTTATTAAAAGCGTAAATAAGTATATCATTTTCAAATTACAAAGCGGACAGGATTAATTGAGGAGCATTTTGCAATAATTTATTGTTTGATGTAAATGAAGTATGTTATGAGAACATAATGTATAGAATTTTTCATAAAGCTTCAACTCTTTTTAAAAGAGGTTATCATGAGATGTTTTTAATGAAAAATGATCCGGAAATACACTATTCCTTATCGAAGGTAGTTGACGGGAAGCAATGTCAAAAGTGGTAAGGTTTTTGTTAAACAACTTGATTTTTTGCTAAATTTTTATACTTTATAATGTTACAATAGTGTGTTATCCGATTGTTATCTGCATAATTAATTGAAAAGTATTATTATTTTATATATATAGTTGTTAGTAGAGGTGAAAATTTATGAAGACTAAACCAAAATATCCGGGAATCCGGATTACGACAAACGGGAATCAACTGGTTGCATATTATACAGAAGCAAGACTATCCGATGGCGGTATTTTTTATCCCATTACTCCTTCAACCGAAATGGGCGAAATGTATCAGCTATCGTATGCGGAAGGCAAACTGAATGTCTTTGGCAATCCAATAATAGCTATTGAGACTGAAGGCGAGCATGCTGCCCAGGGGGGTGCAACTGCTTTTTCAGTTACCGGTCAACGTGCAGTTAATTTTACATCCGGGCAGGGTCTCGTCTATGCTTCAGAACAATATTATCATGCGCCCGGCAAACTGTCAACTATGGTTGTTCAAGTAGCTGCACGCGCTTTGACAAAACATGCACTAAACGTGCACTGTGGTCATGACGATATTTATGCCGTCCTTGATACCGGATGGACAATGTTGTTTGGAAAAGATTCTCAGCAGGCTGCCGACCAGTCGCTTATCCTGAGAAAAGTAAATGAATTAAGTCTTACGCCAGGCATGAATATTCAGGACGGGTTTCTTACTTCTCATCTTGAACGCACATTTTACATGCACGAAGCGGAATTAATAAGAGAATATCTCGGCGCTGCCGACGACATAATCGATTGTCCCACAGAGAGCCAACGCGAATTATTTGGTCCTACAAGAAGACGCGTACCAAAGCTGATAGATTTGAAAAATCCGATACTTCTCGGACCGGTACAGAACCAGGAACATTATATGCAGGGAATTATCGCACGAAGAAATCACTTTGTAGAACCCATACTGGGATTCCTGGAAGAAGCTTACGAAGAATTTGGAAAATTGACCGGAAGAAAATACGGATTATTGTCAGAATATAAGACCAAAGACGCCGAAACAGTATATATTTCTCTCGGTTCTGCTGCAGAAAATGTTGAGGCAGTAGTGGATTATCTCCGGGACAAAGGTGAAAAAGTTGGTTCGATACACTTGAACGTTATTCGTCCTTTCCCAGAGGCTGCCGTAGTCAAGGCTCTCGCCGGGAAAAAGAATTTGATCGTGCTTGAACGTACCGATGAAGCTATGGCAGGAGACAACCCAATGGCACGGGACATTCGTACAGCATTGTCAAAAGCGCTTGAGAACAACCGGAGAAATTCTCAGAATGGTATCCCGGCACTCCACTACGAAGACGTTCCGCATTTGTTCAGTGGCGTTTATGGTCTTGGATCGCGTGATTTTCGTCCGGAGGGGATTCTCGGTTCATATGAATTCGTAAAAGGAACTATAAAGCGTAATGACGGAAAAGGTGTTAAAGACGGTGTTACATACTTTGTTGTCGGTATCGACCATCCGTACGAAGTAAAATCTAAAGAGAGACCCTCCCTGCTTCCCGATAATACTATAGCAGTCCGTCTTCATTCAATCGGCGGATGGGGTATGATCACCACGGGCAAAAACCTCGGTGAGATCATTGGTAAGATGGGTGAATATTTAGCAGAAAAGCAAAATGTTTTAGACGAATTCGGAAGACTTAAGGAAGTTGTACATATCAGCGCTAATCCGAAATATGGTTCAGAGAAAAAAGGAGCGCCTACAGAATATTTTCTTGCCGTAGCGCCTGAGAGAATTAGAGTGAACTGCGACCTACGTCATGTAAGCGTTGTTCTTTGCTGCGATCCAAAAGCTTTTTTACATTGTAATCCTCTCGACTGTCTCGTTGATGGCGGAGCATTTG
>JADFON010000328.1 GCA_022562855.1 Candidatus Zhuqueibacterota bacterium
TGCGCAGCACGCGTTATCCGTTCCAGGATAACACGAATATTCTCTCCAATATCCATGAGCACTATTATACATATAAACTTAAAATATACGTCTTATTCAAATAAAAAACAATATAATAACCCGTTGTGCTATTAGATTTGATACATAATGAGCATTTTTATTATGGTTTACACTAAACTTTCATGTCATTTCGATCCCGCATTATGGGAAGAAATCTCGGCGTAAAGATTTCTCAGCCTGCTCCCCTTTTTGGAGGCTACGCTCGAAATGACATTTCTTTCAATACTAACAGTTTGTTTACAAACAACTTGTGTCGCTTTGAAAGTATTCGTTCTAACTAGCACAACGGGTTCTATTAATTTATCACCACTTTTTTATACAACTTGTTCCGAACCGCAACAACTCCGCTTCCATTACGTTGGTTTTATCGAAGGATTGGTGATGGATGTTTTACGAGGTGAGTATTTGATCAACAATCCTGTCTCCCATTTCCGAAGTGCTTTCCAGTTTCAGACCTTCAGCAGTTAGGTCGGCAGTGACATATCCGGCATTTATTACATCACTTACGGCGTTTTCAATTGAATTTGCAGCCGAATCTTCTCCAAAGGAGTGCCGGAGCATCATTGCCAGTGATTTTATCGCCCCTACCGGGTTTGCTTTACCTTTACCCATTATATCCGGGGCAGAACCGTGAACCGGTTCAAACATCCCTTTACCGATGCCAAGGCTCGCTGAAGGCAGCATACCAAGCGATCCGGCAAACACAGAGGCTTCATCGCTCAAAATATCGCCAAACGTATTTTCCGTCAGGATAACGTCAAAACCGGATGGATTTAGAATTAACTGCATTGCACAGTTATCAACCAGCATATGTTGTAATTCGATATCCGGGTAATGAGAAGCAACATCGATAACCACTTTTCGCCAGAGTTTGGAAGTCGCAAGGACATTTGACTTGTCCACAGACATCACTTTTTTCTTCCTTTTTCTGGCTGCTTCAAAAGCTGCAACCGACACCCGTTCGATTTCCGATGTTGTGTACACCATCGTGTCGACCGCCCGTTCTTCGTTGTTCCATTTCTCAATTTTTTTCGGCTCTCCGAAATACAGACCGCCTGTCAATTCCCGAACGATCAGTATATCGACGCCTTTTAGTAATTCCGGTTTGACCGGTGAATAATTTCTGAGCCTGTCGTACACCGTTACCGGACGAAGATTTGTGAAGACTTCCAATTCCCGGCGCAGCCTCATCAATGCTTTTTCCGGACGCTGTTCCAGAGGATAATCATCCCATTTAGGTCCCCCGACAGCGCCCAGCAGGACGACACCTGTTTCCTTGCAGCACGACACAGTCTCATCGGTAATCGGAACCCCATGCACATCAATACAAGCCCCTCCGGCAAGATGTTCCTCTATCTCAAAACGCAGGTCAAACTTTTGCTCAACAGCTTGTAAAACCTTAACAGCCTCAACAATAACCTCCGGACCTATTCCGTCACCGGGTAAAACAATCAGTTTGTACATACCGTTTGTCTCCAACGATTTTTTATAATGTACGAAATTTCATTTAATAATTACTGCCGGATATAAAAAAAACAAGAGGGATTAGAATCAACCCCTCTTGTTTGAAACGAGGTGTTTCGCAACACCCGGCTTAATGGAAAAAATACAAAAGATACGAGTCTATTACATGCACGATCAATACATCTTCATATATTTCAAAGAAATCTATTTTCTAATGGCAAATAGCGTTTGATTTCATCCATTAAATGCGAAAACTCTTCGAATCTTAAGGACTGATTGCCGTCTGAATATGCTTCTTCAGGTTTTGGATGAATCTCGATCATAATACCATCGGCGCCTGCCGCCACCGCGGCTTTTGCCATTGGTGTGATCAGGCTTCTCACCCCTGTGCCATGACTTGGGTCAACGATGACCGGGAGATGAGAATGTTCCTTTAGCCAGGGTACAGCCGACAAATCGAGTGTATTTCTTGTGGCTCCTTCAAACGTTCTAATTCCGCGTTCACATAGAATTACGTTTGTGTTGCCTTGCGAAAGAATATATTCGGACGCCATAAGCAGTTCTTCCATTGTCGACATCATTCCGCGCTTCAGCAATACAGGTTTTTCGATCTGACCAACTTGTTTCAAAAGCGGAAAATTCATCATATTCCTGGCGCCAATCTGGATAATATCCGCGTACTTGCAGACAAGATCTATGTCATTGATCGTAATGACTTCTGTTGCGATCATTAGTCCTGTTTCTTTTCTTGCCTCAGCAAGAAGTTTCAATCCTTCTTCCTCCAACCCCTGGAAACTGTATGGAGACGTCCTTGGTTTAAATGCTCCTCCGCGAAGGATTTGTGCCTGGTTTTCTTTTGCCGAAACAGCGCATGACAATAATTGCTCCCTGGATTCAACGGAACAAGGACCGGCAATAACCACGAATTGACTATCGCCGATTCGAAGATCGCCGACCTGTACAATCGTTTTTTCCTTCTTGAGTTCCTTTCCCACTAACTTGTAGGGTTTTAGAATCGGCATCACGGATTCTACACCGGGCATAGATTCCAGAGAATGCAATCTTGCCTTCTCCCGTTCATTTCCTATTGCCCCAATGACGACCCGTTCCTTACCGAAAATCGGATGATCGGTATAACCCATCTTTCGGATTTGACTGCGGACATTATCAACCTGTTCATCAGAAGCGGTTGATTTCATTACTATAATCATTTAAAAAATCACCTTTCTTTTACTATGTTATGTGTTTCGCAGAACTTATCGCTTTAATTAAATTATAGTACTTTTGTATTTTTCAATTTTGGATGCTGAAACAAGTTCAGCATGACGCTTATCCGTACTGTCATTCCGAACTTGTTTCGGAATCTTTATCAAAAATCACAAAAGTTCAAACAATAAAATAATATAACCCCTTGTGCTAATTAGAATTAATGCATATTGAGCATTTTTCGCTACGGTTTACACAAAGTCCTTCTGTCATTTCGATCCCGCATTATGGGAAGAAATCTCATTGTAAAGATTTCTCGGCTGCGCTCGAAATGACATTGATATCGAACCTAATAGTGTGATATTAAAGAACTTGCGTCGAATTGAAAATATTTTCTTTAATTAGCACAACGGGTTAATATAGATATTATTAAACAAACATAAAAGAGCAAATTAGTCCGGAAACAGTCTGTTGTGAAATTTCATTTGGTGCGTGAAATGGTAATATGCAA
>JADFON010000329.1 GCA_022562855.1 Candidatus Zhuqueibacterota bacterium
GGGTGTAAAGCCCAAATTCCGTTTTCAATCCTGCAGATGGGGAGTCGGGACCGGTACCCGGACGCACCGGTTCACTATCTTTCTTGACGATGCTGAGACCTCTCATTGCAGGCGGTTGACCGGCTCCTCTGCCTCTGCCGCCGCCAAATCCACCCCTGCCTCCTCTACCGCCCCTTTCGCCGCGGCTCCCTTGTAAAATACTGAGCATATCCGTATCCCCAAAGTATCTTAGACCAATGTCTTTTTTCTTTTTGCCGTTCATATCCACCCACAAGGTCATCCCATTTAACTGAAATAACCGAATTAATGATTGATCCTTAAATCCTATGAGCAAATATAAATTTTCTTCATCATTTCTAATTCCCACTGTGACTGCCGGTTTTTCGAAAACCTGTCTCTTTACATTGGCCCAGTCCGTGTCGTCTCCGTCAACTATCACCGCTCTCTCATCCCAGTTGCTGCTCACCTCTTTCATGTTGCAGCCATATATAACGAGCAACATAGTCAGCGCTATCGAATATAACAAGTTCCGTTTCATTTTACAGACCTCCTAAAATTCCTTTGATGTTTTCATGTATTCGACCAGTCCGATTTTTTCTCAATATAAAAAAACACTCAATAAGATTTACTCTTTGAGTGCTGATTTTTGCAAAACCTTATTTCTTTTTCTGAGACCGGTCGATTTAATAACTATTTTACATGTTAATTGTACAACCATTGGCAAATTTTATTCCAAAACAGGTTGCGGTGAATCCTGAGACAAGCTGCTGTCTGCAGAGTACACGTTTAACCTCCGATGCCGTCTAAAACCGGTTGAAGCAGTTCACTCCGGGCATAACCTACAATGATATAATTTAACCTGCCGATTTTTTTATAAAGCGTTGTCCCACCGGGAGGAAATCTCCAACTCCCGCCGCGCGAACCCCTCCGGCGGTTTAAAGTCCCAAAACGTTCTGCATGATCTCCGCGCATTTGAAACAACGAAAATAGTATAAGACCATCGGTATACACCTGGTGGTAAGCGGTATTACGTCTTACGCGTGTTATGATAATTTTATCAAGCACAAAACCGGGGGGTAAATCAGCGGGATAGTGAATTCTTGACCGGTACTTTGAGGGGACATCCTCTTTTTTGAAATATACCCGCCTCTGCAGATTGCGTTCTCTGCCGGGTATCTGTCCTTGAATCGCAGCGCCCTTTCCAGCCGGTCTGTCGTCCTGATCAAAATCCAGGGGCGTCTCATCCGAATCAATATACTCGATGGTGATAAATTCTTCCCTGTAAAAAGGAGTATCGGGATTTTCGGGATCAAATATCTCCCGTTTTAATATTAACCCCGTTTCTTCATCGATCCACAACCTGTTACCCGGGCGGTATTCATACTTTGGTATAATTTCAATGTATTCGGTGCTCTTGCCTGATATCGCTTCTCCGGCTCTTCTGTTAATGACATAATTTTCCTGTACCAATTCGAGATGGATGGTAAGGTCGGCAAAATTTGCTTCAGACCGAATATCCCGTTGAAAATTTGGGTTCCAATAACGGATCATTCTCCTTGGACGCATGCGGGATTCGCCCCTTCCTCTTTCTTCCCTCATCTGCCGCATTCTTTGCATTTCTTCAGGATTAAATTCCAATTTCTCCCGAAAAACTCTCAGCACAGGATTTGCAAACACACTTTTGTTAAATTCCCTTGTATTATTTCCAAACCGCCTTTCGATTTTTATCTGACCCCGATAGCTCTCTATATTCCGGGCATTTTTCATTTTTTCAAATAGCGCCGATAAATCTGAAGAAACTATCTGTATAGAACCCTGCGTTTGGGACAATACAATAGAATTTGAGAGCGTTATAACTGAAAGTAAAAACGCTGCAAACGTGATTTTCATGATCTTCTTCATAGTTTTTTTCACACTGTTAAACGGAAATTATTTTTTGACCGGACTCTGGGGGTCATCAACCTCCCAGTTCTCCGGAATTCTTCCTCAACTGCATATAATGGCGTCGGGTCGAACATATGTTGTGACAACGCCTGTTCATGTTCCGCCCATATAAAATCGAGTGAAGAAGTATAAGCATCATCATCGCTCAACACGTAATCCAGAATAGGATAATACCTGTCGGACAACCATACTCCTGAAATCAATATAACTGCTACGGCGGCGGGCAAAACTAACCTTCTCAACCAAACAGGAATCGCGGGTAATGTACCTGCCCGGGTCTCTGCAGAAGCTCTTGAGGAAACCGTAGAGAGATAGTCTTCCCAGAAAGCGTCCTCCATATGAGGAGCACGGGCATTCTGCATCAGAATAAAATAGTCCCGGGCTTTCTTGATAGCTCCTTTGCAAATACCGCACTGTTGAAGGTGAACACCGCAATCATCCGGCAGATTATTCAACCCCTCATTCGAATTTTGCACGGCAAGCCATTTTTGAAATTCATTACAATTCATAATCACATCTCACTTATATAGTTTTTTAATAATTTTTTTAGATTTTCTCGTGCATAGTGCAGCCGCGAACGGACGGTACCTATTGCAATACCGAGTATGTCGGCAGCCTCTTCCTGGGGAAATCCTTCCAGGTCGCACAATACAACAACTTTTTTGTGTTTAGGAGAAAGCCGGTCAACAGCTCCGCGGACAATTCTCTGCCGGTCCAATATCTCCTCATTACTTTCCTTTACAAAACTATCCGGTTCAATTTCTTCTCCTTGCCTTGAAAAGACTTCGGAGAACGGTAAAAAAGAAACCGTTTTTCTTCTCCTGATAAAATTTATACAATGATTCATCAAGATTCTGTAATACCATGAGAAGAACTTACTATTTGTGTCGTATTTATGAATCGAATTATAGATCTTTATGAAAACATCCTGTGACAAATCCCGCGCCGCTTCCATATCTCCAACCATTTGATAAGCTAATGAGTAACTTTTTTGCATGTACCGCTTTGTAATCTCGTTAAATGCCGGTTCCGAACCCTTTTGTATCATACCGGCGAGAGTTTCGTCAGCCATGTCCGTAAGACGCATCACCGGGACAGCATGTGTTCTTTCCTCTGTCTCTTTTTGATCCAAGAGTCCATCCATTTTTTCACTTACATTTCCAACTGACGAATAAAGCATAGTTCTGTTTTATTACTTGTTGTTACAGATACAAAGATTTTTTGATTTAATCAATATAATATTGATTTTCGAGCATTTCCCGGTAAACAAAAAACGTGTT
>JADFON010000330.1 GCA_022562855.1 Candidatus Zhuqueibacterota bacterium
AAGATAAATCCAAAGGCAGTAGTCTTTGATGAAATTCAGGCACTTCGCAATACTGAAACAAAAAAGTATGAAGCTTGTAAGGCATTATCTCTATGTCCTTCAATTGAAAGCAGATTAGGATTATCTGGAACTCCAATCTATAATCATGGGTTAGAGATGTTCAATATCTGTGAGCTGATAAAACCTGGAGTTCTTGGAGAGAGAAGTGAGTTTATCAGAAGATATTGTATGCACCATGATTCAAGCAAGTCAAGTGAAGATGGTAAGATAGGTCTTGCCAAATTGCTAAGAAAGACAATAATGATTAGGAGAAAGAAAATTGATGTGTTAAAAGATTTTGTGCTAGATTCATTCGAGTATTCTGATTTAGAGTATCTAAATTTTATTATGTATAATATTGAAAAAAATTTCCAAAACGCTAAATCCGAATTCTTAGTCCCCACCCTTGCGCTTGATTATTTGAAATCCGACCGCGATCCAATGATAATGGAGAGGCAGCAACCGGAAATGCGGGAAGCAATACAATTACTTGTAGATGCGTTTGATAAGGGTCCGGAAAGGAAGGAAATAGAACTTAAAAATGAATAACAAAATTATGTTTTGACAACCTTCTCTCCTGCTTTGATCCAGCCTTCTATTCCGCCGGCGAGGGAGACAACATCATAACCGTAGCGTTCAAGAAATGAAGCTGCATGGGCAGAACGGAGTCCCGTTCTGCAATAAACGGCTATCTTCCGGTCAGCAGGAATTTCATTTTTTCTTGGAATAAGTCTTGTATAGGTAATGTTGTGAGCGCCGTCAATGTACCCTGTTTCATCCAATTCCGACTTCCGCCGCACATCAAGTAAAAAGAGACTACCGGTATTGAGCATTTCGCTCAATGTTTTTACATCCACCTCATCAGTGGTTTTTATCCCGCTGTTCTGCGAAATAAAATCCTGCATAGTACCAACTGGTACGTATCCCACGATGTTATCAAGACCGATACGGATCAAATCGGTGACCGCCTCTTCCAGTTTTTCTTCATCCACAATCAAATAAATGGGCGTTTTTTCCTCAATATAGGAGCCGGCTACGGTATTAAATTTTTCATTGAGCGGGATAAAGAATGCACCGGGAAGATGTCCTTTTCTGAATTCGTCCCACGGACGGGTGTCGATTACCGCTATATCTGTTCTCCCGGCAAGCTTTGACAGATCTTCCGGACGGCATTTCACCGGTTCGGGAATTTTTCCTACGATTTCCGGTCCGTTCCTGTTATCCCGTTTCATTCTCGCAAAGTAAAGAGGCGGTTCGGGCTGACCGTCAAGAATATAATCCACAAAGTTGTCTTCTGAACTTGCCGCAAGGATCGATTGGTTAAAACCGAGTTCATAGCCGACAGTGGACACCGGCACTGCGCCAAGCGTCTTACCGCAGGCGCTTCCCGCCCCGTGACAGGGCCAGACCTGGATTTGTCCGGCGAGTTTTTTGAATTCCTGAATCGATTTATAGAGCGTCCGTGCGGATGGCTCCATATTGTCTGCCATACCGGCTGCCGTTTCAAGGAGGTCGGGACGCCCGACATCACCGACAAAAACAAAATCTCCCGATAATATCCCCATCGGGCTTCGTTCGACTTGAGGGTCACCGCCTTTATCCGTCACAAGAAAACAAATATGTTCGGGAGTGTGACCCGGAGTGTGCACTACATCGAACTGAATATTACCTATCTTAAAAGTGTCGCCGTGTTTTAACATTTTATACTTACAACCGCTGTTGATCAGCCACTCAAATTTCCAGTCTTTATCTCCTTCATCGGATTCATACACCATGACGTCCAGCCTCTTCGCAAATTCTCTCGAGCCGCTCAAATAATCGGCATGAATGTGCGTATCTGTTACAGCGACAATAGTAAGTTCGTCTTTTTCGGCAATTTTGATGTACCGGTCAATATCGCGTTCCGGATCGACTAAAATAGCATCTCCTGTAGACTGGCATCCGATCAAATACGCATATTGAGCAAGTTTTGGTTCGAAGATTTGGCGAAAGTACATGGACTAACCTCCTTACAAGTTATGATCTGCAGATAAGGTAATAAATATAGAACTTATCCGAAACAATAAAAAACAAAATTCTCAACAATGCACTATCGGGATAATTTAATGTCAGCGCAACAATGGAATTCCGAAAAAGGTCTCTTTTGCTGCGAAATCACGCTGAGCAGGAGGCAAATCCCAAATATTTTCCTAATTGTCTTGACATATGTTAAAAAAGTTGTACATTAATTTGTATTCCTATCATAGTGTTTTCACTTTTGAAGATTTTTATGAATAAAGAGTTTTCGTCCCATATTAGCAGTATCTATATGATAAAGCGAAAGATCATTCACTAAAAACGATCAAATCCGATGCTCCGCGCGCAACCGCTTCGTGACGAGGATCCCGTCTTGTTGGGGACATGGCTCTTTCGAAGTCATCAAGAAGGGTAATCTCTGCTTTCACCGTAATTAACGTGTACTGCGTAGATAAAATACAACAAATAATAACACAGAACAGTAGAGTAAAAATAATACGATACATCTTCCTGAATTACCTAATTCTGTGTACTGTAACCGGGAAATATCGAGGAGGTTTTTATGTTTAAGTATATATTACTTATAACGTTTGCCTTAGGAATTATATCCTGTTCCTCAACATCCCGTACCGGGAGCTTGGCAGGCAGGAGGACAGACCTGATTACCGCGGCGGAGATCTCAACGACCAGTACGTCATCCGCCTATGATCTGATAAGGAACCTTCGTCCTAACTGGCTGAAGGGCAGAGGGCAAAAATCGCTTTACGATCAGTCCCTTTCGTATCCGGTCGTTTATCTCAACGGCTATAAATTCGGCGATTTAGATTCGCTTAGAGGTCTTTCTTCATCCGATATTACAGTAATCAGATTTCTCAATGCAATAGATGCGGCTGCAAAGTTTGGTCTGAATCATGTGAGTGGGGCTATTTTAATAACCGTTTCATTCTGAATTTAAGCTGGCTTGGGAACAATTAAAAAGGAATATTAATGTAACCCTGCTCTTGCAAAAGAGTCGGGGTTTTTTATATTGAACGGCAGGATTGACGTGTCCGTTTGCCGAATGAATGATGTATAAAACCTTGAATTGCACACCCTGACACTGTATATGGTTCTATCACATCGTACGTAACTAATTTTCAATAATAAGGGGATTCGCATGAAAAAGC
>JADFON010000331.1 GCA_022562855.1 Candidatus Zhuqueibacterota bacterium
TCGATTACGGTGAAATTATCGATACGGTTGAACAGTCCTTTGCCGATTATTGTTCCGGTAAAGCAATACTGCCGCCTGTCACAAATCTCGATATTACAGAAGCGAACGGCGAAGTACATATCAAATCCGGGCATATCAAATCCTACGAGAATTATTGCGTTAAAATCGCTTCCGGATTCTGGGATAATCCTCAAAAGGGTCTTCCCTCCGGCAGCGGAATGATGATACTATTCAACGCGGAAACAGGTGAACTGACCGGGTTGTTGTTCGATGAGGGGCTGCTGACAGACCTGAGAACTGCGGCGGCAGGCGCCGTCGCTTCAAAACACCTTGCGAAAGAAAAAATATCCGCTGTCGGTGTTCTCGGATCGGGAATCCAGGCTCGTCTTCAAGTCAGGTTGCTCTCAGAAGTTCGTGATTTCAAGACTTTGTATGTCTGGGGACGAAGGGCGGAAGCGGTTGAACAGTATAGGGAAGATATGTCAAATGAGATTCCCGGAATTGAAGTCATAGCTTGCAACTCGCCTGCCGAAACGGCTGAAAATGTCGATATTCTCATAACCGCGACACCGGCCAAGACACCGCTGGTTTCAAAAAGCGACCTGCATCCCGGAATTCATATTACAGCGCTGGGCTCTGACGGTCCTGACAAACAGGAAGTCAGTGTGGATGTTTTCACGATAGTTGACAAAATAGTCGCCGACCATCTCGACCAATGCTCACGTCTTGGTGAAATACATCATGCTCTTGATAAAGGCGTGATAGCAAGCGACCGGGTACATGCCGAGCTTGGCGACATCATCCTTGGAAATAGCCCCGGAAGGGAAAATGATGAAGAAATAACACTTTGCGATCTAACGGGAGTCGCCGTGCAGGATATTGCGATCTCAAACTGGGCGGTAAAAAAGGCAAATATGGAAAATGTGGGGAAGACTTTGGAAATAAATTGATTTACTGCAGCGTTGGAAAATAGGTTTAGACTTGTGCAGAAAGAAAATTCAAGAATTTGCCAAACAAAATTAATCTAACTTATATCACTTTTTATAAATGAAAGGGTGCAATCATGAAATGCAGATGCAGCTTAATGTTATCATGTTTGGCGCTTCTATTTGCATTTTTCGTAATGCAATCTGAAACATTTGCGCAATCGCAGCCAATCCCGGATGGAGAAGAGAAGTTTTGGAAAATGAAATCCTTACGGCACGGACCAAATTATTTTAAAATAACAAACCTTGTGGAAACAACGCCTCTTGTTGCGGGCGAATGGGATTTCAAGCACTACCACATGTATGACGAGATAGTCTACTGGTTCGGAAGATGGGAAAAGGAATACCCGAATCTTGTCGACGTATATGTCGGCGGAGTCAGTTTTGAAGGAAGAGACATTTTGCAGGTAACATTGACAAACAAATCTACCGGACCGCATACCGATAAACCTGGAATGATGCTCGACGCAAGCAGACATGCCGGAGAGGTAACCGCGGGGGAATCTGTTTTATGGCTGCTTCACCATATGCTGGTTAATTATGGAAAAGACGATGAGATTACCCGGTTGGTTGACAATTTTGCATTTTATTTCAGACCCAGGAACAACCCGGACGGAAGTTTGCTCTATTTTAACACTGCGCAATCGCTTCGCAGCACGACCCGTCCAATAGACAATGACGGTGACGGACTGCTTGACGAAGACCCTTTGGAAGACCTGGACGGTGACGGGTTTTCACGGCAGATGCGGGTAAAGGTTCCTATGGGAGAGGGTACCCACATTGTCGATCCGATTGACCCGAAGGGCAGGTTAATGCAAAACGTCGGCGCCGGGAACGGCGACTACTTAGTGATGTCGGAAGGCATAGATAACGACGGTGACGGCAGGATAAACGAGGACGGAATCGGGGGTTTGGATTTGCACAGAAATTATCCCGAAAATTGGAGACCGATGCCGGGGCTGGATATGACAAACAGGGGTTGGACACAAACCGGCGCAGGAGATTATCCTTTATCAGAGCCTGAAACAAGATCATTTGTCATATTTCTATTGCAACATCCGAACATCGCGGTCGTTAACTCGATGGATACCTCGGTGCCCATGCACCTCAGGGGACCGTCCACATCGAGAAGCGAAGAACGGATGTATCCTGAAGATTTGGAATTGCTGAAATATTTCGACCAAAAGGGAATGGAAATAACGGGTTATGCCTGGGCGGGCGATACGTATTATGATTACCGGAACCGCGGCGGAAGCGGTCGCGGAGGAGGAAGCGGCACCGGAAGTCCGTTGTTCGGTCATGGTCCCGATTTCGGATATTGGTATTACGGCTCGGTCTGGTACGGCGACGAACTCTGGAACGGCGGAAGGGTCGGCGATTATAACAATAACGGTCAGGAAAACGAACAAATCGACAAGCTTATCTATAACGACACGGTGCTGGAAAAATCACGCTTTCAGGAATGGACCCCGGCAAAACACCCGGTTTACGGCGATGTAGAGGTCGGCGGGTGGAATCCGAAGTTCTGGAATCAAAATCCTCCCCCGGAACTCCTCGAAGAGTGGGCGGAAAAAGAAGCCCGTTTCAACCTGATGCTTGCGAGCAATTTGCCGGACGTAGTATTTGGCGAACCGAGAATCCAGTCCGAAGGCGGCGGTGTGTATAAAATTGAAATTGAAGTAGAAAACAGGGGCAGGATACCGACCGCGCTACGGCAGGCACAATTAGTAAAAATTGTCCGTCCGGATGTTGTCCGGATAGAATTTCCAGAAGGATATCTTCCACAAAGCGGTAGGGGAAGAGGCAGAGGCAGAGGTGGATTCGGCGGCGGACGCGGTGGCAGAGGCGGTCGAGGAATAGAACAACAGGAACCTTCAAAAGTGCAAATGCTTGAACCGAGTCAGCCCTCGGTGACCATCGACCGGCTTGAAGGATTTTCCAAAAAAACGGTCACGTTTAGACTGAAATTGAACGATATTACCGAAACAACCGCTACGCTGCGGTTCGTTTCGACCCGTGGCGGTGTAAAAACAATTGACATCAAGATAGGGGGACGGAATTAAAACATAAGGATTGTTTCGCTATTGAGGGGACACAATACTTGTTTCCCGGCTGAGGATTGCGGGTTACAATCAAACAAATTAGTATTATATCCCCTTAATTGACCTTAATTGATTGATGAAGCGCCTTTGCAACCGCTTCGTACAACTGACCAAGTTCGAACGGTT
>JADFON010000008.1 GCA_022562855.1 Candidatus Zhuqueibacterota bacterium
ACCATATTTGAATTACAAAGAAAATACATTTCTCGTATGGGCACGGCGTGCCGTGCCCATATTGTCCTTATTTGGTATTTATCCTTATTACCAAATATTTAACCGGACACTTATGAATCTAAGTGTAAAATCAACAGGAGGATGTTTTGGCTAAAAGTAAAAAGGAAAAGTTATACGAAGGTAAGGCGAAGATAATTTACTCGGCGGAAGATGAATCCGAGGTTATTATTAAGTTCAAGGACGACGCTACGGCTTTCGACGGCGCCAAAAAGGGCAAGATAAAAGGCAAAGGATCGGTCAATAACAAAATGTCATGTTTCCTGTTTGAATATCTTGAAAAATACAATGTACCGACGCATTTTATCGAGCAGTTAAGCGATACCGAAATGAAAGCAAAAAAAGTTGAGATCATTTTGGTCGAAGTAGTGATGCGGAATATCGCTGCCGGAAGCCTCTGTAAAAGGTACGGTTTCAAAGAGGGGGACAAAATAGAGACGCCTATTCTTGAGTTCTTCCTTAAAGACGACGATCTTCACGATCCTTTAATGAACGAATATCATGCCTATGCCTTGAATTTAGCAACAAAAGATGAGCTCCGGCAGATTTCTAAACTTGCGATGAAAATTAATGTTGTATTGAGTTCGTTTTTCGAACGGAGAAATATTCTTCTTGTAGATTTCAAACTCGAATTTGGAAGATATGACGGGAAATTGATACTGGCTGATGAGATCTCCCCCGACACGTGCAGATTCTGGGATGCAGAAACAAGAAAAAAACTTGATAAAGACAGATTTCGCCAGGACCTCGGAAAGGTTGAAGAATCATATAAGGAAATCCTGGAACGTGTACTTTCTTGATGTAATTTTCCGGCAGCATGCAACCGGCTTTTCTTCAATTACCGGATAGCTGAAATAAAAAGATTTTTCTTGCGTTTAATATTATTATGAAATAAGTTATGCAGTTGGGTTCTTATGCGTTACTGTGTAATTATGTCGATATCTTTTAATCAGTGTAGTTTTTGCAATGGCTCGTGATGGTTATCCCTATATTGGCGGCGGATTAGTTACCGGTATCATTCTCAGTATTTCCGGTATTGTGTTTGAAGTAAACCTGTTCTATTATATAGCAGGTTTATGCGGCATCATAACCTTATTCTTCATGATTTTTTTTCGTGATCCCGAAAGGGTCACCGATGCCGGCGCCGCTGAGATTATTTCTCCTGCAGACGGGCGTGTCGTTGCTATAGAGGAAGAAGAAGAACCGGACTATTTTAAGTCGAAAGTAATGAGGGTGTCGATATTTTTATCTGTTTTCGACGTCCACATTAACCGCGTTCCTTTGAACGGCACTGTCGAATATTACAAATATTCTCCCGGCGCTTTCAAAGCCGCATATAAGGAAGAAGCCTCAGCGCAAAACGAACAGACAGTCATCGGGATATCGAACGGCGCCGGAAAAGTGCTTTTCAAACAAATTGCAGGGTTTTTAGCGCGAAGAATTGTCTGCTCACTCAGAGAGGGACAAAAAGTAACACAGGGAGAAAGGTTTGGAATGATAAAATTCGGTTCGCGTGTTGATGTTTGCATGCCTGTCGGTACCGAAATTTTAGTTTCCAAAGGTCAAAAAGTATTCGGTGGATTAACACCTGTCGGAAGGCTTAAAAATGATGAATAAACGTGCATTTTTACCAAATTTCTTTACATTGACCAATGTGTTTCTTGGATTTCTTGCAATTGTAAAAGTGGCTGACGGGCAATATACGACCGCGGCATGGCTGATAGTATTTGCCTCGTTTTGCGACTACTTTGACGGAAAACTTGCCAGGTGGTCAAAATCTTTTTCTCAGTTTGGAAAACACCTCGACTCTTTTGCGGACGCAATTTCGTTTGGAGTTGCCCCGGCATTCTTGCTGTACTCATCAAATTTTAAATCAGCCGGTTTACTTGGGTCCCTTTTTTGTTTTATTTTTATACTTGCGGGAATTTTCAGACTTGCCCGTTATAATGTGGAGACAAAAAGTTTTAAGTCAAAGAATTACAAAGGTTTACCGATACCCATTGCAGCGTTAGCATTGTCAACTTTCTTCATCATGTCTCAAACGTTGTGGCAGACGGTGGAAATGGGAAAGGTATTTCTAATACTTGTGCCGGGTCTTTCATTTCTTATGATTTCCAATATTGGATTTGAGAGACCACCGTCATTCAAGCCTCAGAAAGGTATAAAGAACAACATAAAACGGTTTACCTATATGGTCGGATTTGGTTTTATCATATACAGCCCGAGTATTTGGATTTTCCCCTACACAATGGTATACATTTTCGTGATGTTGGCTGCTGGTTTTTGGGCTAAACTTCGTGAAAATGACGAAGAATTGGATATCTCGGTCAAAGATGAAAAGAATGTTAACTAAGATTGAAATCATTATAGATTTTTAGTAGTTGTGTCGAACTGTTTCTGATAATTTATCCACTTATGCGCCGTATCAGTTTTCGTTTGTTAGTTCTTATAATAATCCTGGGTGCTTTAATCGGTACGGTTATCGGTCAGATAGCGCTTCTTCTGCCTGAAGGTGTAGTGAAAGAGTTTTTCGTCAGATCGGTAACAAGCGGATTCGGTCCTGCTACTTTAGATTTGAATGTTTTCAGCCTGACGATTGGCTTTACTTTTAATCTTAATATTTCCGGGGTTATTGGAATCGCAATTGCAGTTTATATGTTGAGATGGTACAGGTAAGAAGAATTTCGTCTCGATAAATTAGAGTAAAAATCAATGCAAGTCTATTTTGGAATATTGACAGGAACATTATAATTGACTTATATTGTTTCTTTCTACCGGAGGCGGATCCGCTTCGAAGACCTCGCGGGATCCGGGCTTCGGCTGAGAAAAAATTTTCATTTATAAGGAGTACATTATGTTCGGTTTAGGCACTACAGAAATGGTCGTCATATTTCTTGCTTTGTTGCTCATATTCGGCGGTAAAAAGTTGCCGGAGTTGGCGAGAGGATTGGGAAAAGGTATAAAAGAATTCAAAAAAGCAACGCGCGAAATAGAAAGCGACCTTGATTTCAGTGATGATCATTCAGAAGACGTAACCGCTAAGAAACAGGAATCAGGAAAAAGTCCCCAAAACACCTCATGATTGGCAGCAATTCTATTGTTACATTTTTTCCTAAGCCCGGTTGTGCTCGTCGCAAGTACGCATTAACGGGAAAAAGATAAGTCACGCCGGATAACGTTTGCCGTTTCACGGGTAATCATAGATTACTTACCGTTACCTTTAGTGAGAAAAATCTGGTTATATCGAGTAATAGCCTTCAATAAAATAGCTGTCGATCAAACCGACAATTTCCGGCCTTTAAACCCCACTCCCGGAGCACGCGGGTTTTAGAATATTAATTACATAAAACTGATTATGATGTCGTTAAAAGAATGCATTAATTCTGTCCGAAACGGGCAAAAATCATGTGAAGAGCTTACATCTCAGACCCTTAAACGAATCCGTAGTGAGGACTCTTATAATATTTTTTTAGAGGTATACGATACCGAAAGTTTAGAACAAGCGCGGGAAGTAGACAAACGGATAAAAAGCGGGAATGCCGGGGAATTAGCGGGATGTGTAATAGGTGTGAAGGACATCATCTGCCTCGCCGGCAAAAAGGTAACGTGCGGTTCGCACATTCTCGAAAACTACGTATCTCCTTATACTGCAACGGCAATTGAAAAACTTGAAGCTGCCGATGCTGTGGTTGTGGGCAAAACGAATATGGATGAATTCGCAATGGGTTCCACAAACGAAAATTCCTATTTCGGACCCGTCCTCGATCCTGTTGATAAAGAATTGGTCCCGGGGGGTTCAAGCGGGGGATCTGCGGCTGCTGTTGCAGCGAAACTTGTACCGGTAACACTTGGCTCCGATACCGGCGGCTCGATACGCCAGCCTGCTGCATTTTGCGGAATTACCGGCATAAAACCGACTTACGGACGGGTATCGCGGTTCGGACTTGTTGCCTTTGCATCGTCTTTAGACCAGATAGGACCAATGGGGCAAAATGTAGAAGACGTTGCAACTATCCTTAAAGTCATTTCCGGTTATGATAAGCGGGATTCCACTTCAGTCAATGTTGAAGTGCCGGATTTCCAGCTTGAGTTGAGCAGTCCCATAAAGAAAGACTCCATTCGAATCGGGTATCTCTCCGATATGTACGGCGAAGGACTCGATGAGGAGATTAAAAAATCAATAATGGAAACTATTGACAAACTGAAAACCGATGGGTTTACTGTAGGAGAGGTCAAACTACCTCACATGTCATATGCGATTTCGGTCTATTACATAATCGCCAATGCTGAGGCGTCGTCCAATCTCGCCCGTTATGACGGAGCTCGATATGGGCATCGAGCCGAAGGCGCAGGCGACCTCAAGGGAATGTATCTTGCGAGCAGAAACAGCGGATTTGGCGAAGAGGTAATGCGGCGAATTATATTGGGTACGTACGTTCTAAGCGCAGGATATTACGACGCCTACTATCGAAAAGCACAAAAAGTCCGCAGGCTTATCTATGACGATTTCAAAAACGCCTTTCAGGATTATGATGTTCTGATCACTCCGACAACCCCGACTCCGCCATACAAAATCGGAGAAAAGATCGATGATCCTTTGGCGATGTATCTTGGCGATATATTTACTATCCCTGTCAACCTTGCAGGTCTTCCGGGGCTTTCTATTCCCTGTGGAAAAACCAAAGCCGGGTTGCCTATCGGATTACAGATTATTGGAAAACACTTCGATGAGTCATCGATATTGAAGACCGGTCATTATATAGAACAAAACTATTAAATTCGATTCATAAAAAATATTATGAAATTCATACCGACTATCGGGCTTGAAGTCCATGTACAGTTAAAAACCGAATCGAAGATTTTTTGTACCTGCGCTAATAGTTACGGCAAGGCGCAGAATTCTGTTGTATGTCCCGTATGTCTTGGAATGCCCGGTGTACTTCCCGTTTTGAATAAGAAAGTTGTCGATCTCGCAATTAAAACCGCAGTAGCTCTTCAATGTACCGTGTACCCGCTGTCTATTTTTGCCAGGAAGAACTATTTTTATCCCGATCTCCCGAAAGGATACCAAATATCTCAATTCGAAGAACCGCTTGCTTTAAACGGTAAGCTTGATATCCCGGTTAATGGGTCGTGGAAAACTATCGGTGTTACCCGAATTCACCTTGAAGAAGATGCCGGAAAATCGGTGCACCCCGCAGGGAAAGAAAAATTAACGGAAAGCCGGATCGACGTAAACAGGTGCGGAATTCCCCTGATTGAAATTGTATCGGAACCCGATATAGACTCTCCGGAGGAAGCGTACCTATATCTTACCCGTTTGAAACAGCTCCTTCTTTATCTTGAAGTCAGCGATTGCAATATGGAAGAAGGGAGCCTGCGGTGCGACGCAAACGTTTCTGTACGTCCCGAAACAACCGATAAACTTGGAGTAAAAACCGAATTAAAGAACCTCAATTCATTCCGATACGTGGAAAAAGCGTTAAAATTTGAGATTAACCGCCAGACCCGCATGGCTGAAAATGGCGAGGAAATCCATCAACAAACGCTATCCTGGGATGCAGCGAAAGATACGGCGGTTCTAATGAGAACAAAAGAAGGGTCCGACGATTACCGGTATTTCCCGGAACCCGACCTGATTCCGCTTGTCATCGATAATCTCTGGATAAAGGAAATCGAAAAAACCATTCCCGAACTCCCCAGGGAGAAAAAAGAACGATTGATAAAACAATATGGTATTTCGGAACAAAATGCCGAAGTACTTACAACGACGCGCGAACTCGCAGATTATTTTGAAGATACTGCGAAATCCGGTAAAGATTACAAAAAAACTTCAAATTGGATTCTCAGCGAAGTTCTTATGGTGCTCAAAGAGCGGAAGATTACGATCGGCGAATTTTCTGTTCCGCCAAAAGATATTGCAGAACTGATCGATCTAATCGGATCGGGGGCTATAAGCGGAAAGATCGCAAAAGATGTATTTGTAGAGATGGTAGATTCCGGTGGTCCGCCTTCAGAAATCGTCAAGAATAAAGGTCTTGAGCAGGTTTCAGACACAGGGTCAATTGATAAAGTTATAGAGTCTATTCTTGTTGAACATCAGAAAGAAGTCAAGGAGTATCTTGGCGGAAAAGAGCGGCTTTATGGGTTTTTTGTAGGACAAGTTATGAAGGCAACCCAGGGTAAAGCGAATCCCGAAATAGTCAACCGGATACTAAAAGATAAATTATCCCGGTTACCGGGATAAACCCTGCAGAAAACATGATTTTTATGTTATCGATTCGAAATTCAACCAAAAACAGCTTAGTCCACATTTATAGTGACACAAACCTTCTTTTTACAGGTGCGGTCACCTGACTAAATACATCGGGGATATTATGAAATTTCTGACTGAAATAGCCTGCACAAAGTGCGATAAAACCTATTCCGACGAGCAAACGCTTTTTTTGTGTTCTTGCGGTGCGCCTTTATTTGCGCATTACGACCTTGAAAAAGTGAAAGCCAATCTTACACGTGAAGAGATTAAAAACCGGCCCGAAGACATGTGGCGATACAAGGAGTTGCTGCCTATCACCGACCCGGAAAATATCCTTAATCTTGGAGAGGGATTTACTCCACTGGTATATTCAAAGTCTCTTGGCGCTTTAATCGGGCTTGAAAATCTCTATCTAAAGGACGAATCTCTCAATCCGACCGGTTCGTTCAAAGCCCGCGGTATGGCGGTTGCATTATCGAAGGCAAAAGAGCTCGGTAAAACCAAAATCTGCCTGCCGACAGCCGGCAATGCCGGGGGAGCTGCGGCGGCTTATGGGGCAAAAGGCGGTATGGAAGTTCTTATCGCTATGCCTCAGACCACACCGGATACTTTTAAAGCTGAAGCGATTGCGCTGGGAGCACGAACACTCTTCGTAGAAGGCAGTATTGTGGATGCAGGCGCTCATCTGGCAACGCAAACGGATGACACCTGGTACAACGTATCCACACTAAAAGAACCGTACCGCGTCGAAGGCAAGAAAACCATGGGAATAGAGATTGCCGAGCAGATGGATTGGACCTTACCGGATGTAGTAATTTATCCAACCGGAGGCGGCACAGGTTTAATAGGAATGTGGAAAGTGTTTGATGAACTCGAAGAGCTTGGATGGATATCATCACAGAGACCGCGAATGGTATCGGTTCAGGCAGAGGGCTGTGCTCCGATAATCAAAGCGTTTAAGGACGGTTCTACGTCTGCAGAGGAATGGATAAATCCCCAAACAGTTGCTGCAGGACTGCGTGTCCCAAAGGCAGTAGGTGATTTTCTCATGCTGAAAGCGCTAAGAGAGAGCGGCGGTACCGCGGTTGATGTAACCGACGAGGAGCTTATCCAGGGAGTAAAACTCATCGGTAAACATACCGGAATATTTTCTGCGCCCGAAGGCGGTGCAGCCTTCATAGCTGCTAAGAAGTTACGCGAATCGGGATTTATCAAGGAAAAGGAAAAAGTGGTGATTTTTATTACAGGAAGCGGTCTCAAATACACCGATACATTGATATCTCTCCTGGAATAGAAAATAATTGTAAAAAACTGTATTAATTATTTAAAAATATATTATTTTATGGTTTCATTGACACTTCAAGCGGCGTATTTTTTTAACAAAACAAACTGATGCCGGACTCTAAACAAAAACAACCTCAAAAAGATCCTCAACAAGGGGCTCCAAAGTCCAATATCATCCAGGCACGGGATTTTAAAAAAGCCGGCGATAATGAACAGGCGAAAAAATTTGCGAAAAAAGAAGCCGACATCCTTACAAAAGCCGGCAGGTTTCACGATGTCATCGTGTTATGCCAGGAGTTCAACCTTCCTAAGGATGTGCGTGACGGCGCTGCCACGGGTTTATTTTCACTCAAAGAAGCAGACAATAAATTCTCCGAAGCCCTCAAGATTATCGAAAAATACCAGCTTCCCGCAACGCTTGGTTATCCGATTGCAATCAGGCTATTCAAGCAAAGTTTGAACGATGGGAATATGCTCGAAGCCTCACAGTTGAATAAGTCATTTAAACTCAAAAAAGAGGATTATCTCGAGGATATTCTCGTTTTTGTCAAGAGACAGATTTTTTTGAATAATCTTGATAACGCTCTTGCCCTTAAAAATGAATATAGATTAACACCCGACGATCTTTTTGAACCGCTTATCGAAAGCTTTGAGCATTTGATGAAAAACAAGAAAACTGAAAATGCACGGCGGTTGATAAGTGAATTCGGACTAAAAAAGGAATCGCTTTCAGAAGTTGTTCACAAAATCTATAATCAATATATTACAGATGCAACTTATGAAGATGCAGCTATCCTTGCCGTGGATTACAAACTTGACATAGAACTGATTACAGAAGCCGCTTATCTTGCTTTTTCCTTGAAAATAAAGCAAAAGAGGTTCCAACCGGCACAGGAAATCGGGAAAAAATTCAATATCCCGGAAGATAGAATAGACGAAAAAATAACCTTTGAATTTATAGACAATGTTAATCATGGCAGAATGGAGGAAGCCGGCGATTTAAGACGAATTTTTAAATTATCAGAAGTTGTAACCAATCCTATCGTTGTACCGATTATTATCTCAAAGTTAAAGACAAGAAATATTGACAGGGCGGTGGAATTGTTTAAAGTCTTTAGCGTCTCTGCGGAAGAAATTATGGCTCCCGCGCTTGAGCTTTGTGAATTTCATCTAAAGCGTGAGAGTATGAAGTGGGCAAAGAGTATTATTGAGGAATTTCATATAGCTCCTGAACATTATAACCCTGTGGTATTACGTACTTTTACTGCAAAAATCAAAACGGGTAAATTAGAAACCGCGAAACGTTTAATGGGCGACTTTAATCTGAATCCGGGTGAAATTGCTCCCGCAGTGAATGAAGTGTATCAAGAGTTTATTCAAAAAAGGTTATTTGAAAGGGCGCTTTATTTTGGAAAAGATTTTAAAGTGAACCAGGATTCACTGAAAAAAGTTGCCTGGGAGTTGTTTACGTCAAAAATGGAAAAAAATAACTTTGTTAAAGCCAAGGAACTCTCCAGACAATTCAAGCTTTCTTCCGACAAGGTAAAGGAGAAGGTGAAAACCATATTGGAAGAATTGAAAAACAAGAAAAGATATCAGCAAATAGATAACTTACGATTACATTTCAAAATTGAGAAAAAAGGACTGCTTTCGAAGTTTTTCGGCAAGTAAATATCAGAATATCAGGGGGTTCTCCAGACAAATTTCCACGTGCCTCTTGCGTTGCTTTCGCTGCCGATCTCCTCAAGAAATATAAGCTCCAGGTAGTTTGTTCCGGGCGCAATTACCGGTTTATTAGACCATTGGGCAGGAAATAGAAGTTGGTAATAGGTATTATAAACTTGTGATATTTCTTCCGAAAATCTACCTCTTCCGCCGCCGGAGCCTCGACCTCTTCCCATGCCAAACAATCCTTGCCTGCCCTGCTGTGAGTTTCTTGCTGAAAGAGGCGTACTAAGAAAACTTGGGAGTCTGCTTGAAATCAATAAATTTCTTTCCTTAAACCACTCTTCGTCTTGTTCGATTATTCTTCTCGGTTCAATTTCACTTCCGTCCGGGAGCCGTATAAACGGAATCCAGTTGTTGATATCGCTGTAATTTGGATGCAGCCGGGAAGAGACATGCACCCGTATTTCAACCACCGATTCCGGTTCGACGTCTGATGGAAGGGAATTCGGTTTGTCCTTTTCCAGGTCGCGAAGCGATTTATCCATAAGTGTCGCCTGAATACTGATCGGGAAAGAATTTCTGCCTCTCTGTGAAATCGATCCGGATGTATTTCCTGTATAAAATGAGTACATCGGTAGACCAAAATATACCGTCCACAATTCAAACGGACTTTGAAGACGCGAACCTCGTTGAACCTGCGAAGATCTCCCGGGTGAAACTGTAGTTTCATAGGAAATTTTGATTGCGGAATTGAAATTCTTTAAGACGTATTCTCGTGTTTCATTATAATAATAGATAAGCTCAGTACGTCTCCAGGAAAAACGCTGGGAATCGTCAAGTTGTTCGTCTATTTCAATCATAACCGGATGCAATTGCTCAAGAAATTCTGTTTTCAATTCGAGTAAATCTTCACGCGAATATCTTCTCTTATCGGATTGATCCAGACCAGTCTCGATAGACTTGTTATAGCTCTCGACAATTTCGCTCGCTTTTGTCAATAACGGTCTCACTTCCGGTTGATTTTCATCCGTTATCTCCAGAAAATCAAGATAGTTTTCGACATTGATATGGATCTGCTGCTCTTCGCATCCTGAAAGCAAAACTGCTGTAAACAGAATTATGAACATTACCGGCGTCTTTAATTTAAACTGATTATGTGCTCTTTGTTTCATAGTAAAATGAAATTATGTTATGGTTTAGTCAGCCCTGGGATTTTGAATACGAGGTTCAAATCTTTTTCCCGTCAGTTAATTCAAGTAAACTTTGCATTCACTGCTAAGTAATATACAAATTTTACAGTATTTAAACATGCACTATATTGCTGACTATAATAATATTCGGCGCATTGAGGTTTCGTATTTAATATTAATATAGATCTTTTTTACTATAGTATCTACAATCCGGTGCGTAAATTATTCCATGAAAATAGTAAGGTTGTGAAATAGAACAGGTAGGAATTGAGGTATTTCGGTCTCGATTTAATACATAATCTAAGGATGAATTTCTCCTTGTATATCCCGGAAACCTTGTGCAAAATCGGAACAGCCCGGAATAGGGATTATGCTTTAAGGAATGTCCATTACCGGATACTTTTGGGTTCGGAGGATTTACTTTGCAGAGTTTACTAATTCAAGCAGTTCTTTGGAAACGTCGGTATGCACCGACATCTTTACAAAGCCGACCTTGATTTGTTTCTTTTTCTGTTCTGCGGCTTTTTCAGCAATGAGAGATATCCACTTTATACATTGTGGTGTAAAATACTCGCTTCGGATCTTTTTATCACTTAAGTCACGGGTTAATATCCTGTTCAAAGAGCGCAAGGTCTGTTCGAACTTGGGATTCAAACAGAGTTGGTACAGGTATTTCGTGCCCGAGCTTTTCTCTTTTTCATTCATCAGACGAACTGTTTCACCGATAGATTGTTCCGCAGGACCTCGAAATAAAATGTCTTTTCCCCCGGAATGCTCCTTTATCAAATTAATGAGAGGGACTATCGTTCTCTTTTCGCCAATAGTGCGCATTGTCCTGATCACCTGATGCAATATATTTTTATCTTTCAGCGCCGCGATCATGGCGTTTACTGCAAAATAGCATTGCGGATTGTTTGCCAATTTGTCGATAGCGATCTGTCGTTTCGTAATCGAAGTATCTCCCATTTGTTTGATCAATTCACATAGCTCACCATTATCCTGCCCCCCCTCTGAAGATATCTTAACGACAAGCGCAAACAGTTCAAAAGCAGTCTGATATGCGCCTGTATGTTTTGAATGTTCTTCTTCAGTTGATTTTTGCTGCTCTTCACGTTTTTTATCCATTTCCGCCATTGTTTTTTCATGTTCTTGTATTTCTTGACCAATTTCTTTCAAGCCGATTTTTTCAACCTGTCCTTCCTTGTTCTTCTCATCTTTTGCTGCTTTGTCACGCGCTTCTTTTCGTTTACGTTCGAGAAACTGCTCACTTTTGCTCAGTTTTTTCTGCTTTTCAGGCGCTCTCTGTGGACCGCCCCTGAAGCTTCCCTGTCTGCCTTTTGCCAATTTTGCCGAAAGATATTTTACCAATTCATTTGCATAGTATAGAACAATCTTCTTTTTGTCTCCCGGCTTCCCAAGATTCGTAATCACCGTCTCAAGATCTTCAAGAGTGATGCGCATCTCGTAAATCAATTGTAATGAGTTGTCGATTGGGTCTGACCGTGTAAAGATAATATCTTCGGTATCTGCATCTTTTACCAGCGCTTCAGAAATTGGCTCTACAATATCCTTCATGTTTAATTTCTCCCTTTCAACAATTAATAAATAATAGCGCGGCGCGGCGTATGCCGTCCCTCATTCGGGTTAAGGTTTTCCGTCCTGCGGGATAAGCCATCCCTGGCGGGATAACAGTAATCTTGATATCAACATCAATATTTACATCAAATGAGACACCCAGGATCAGAATATATGGGAAATAGTTAGGCGGTTTTAGAATTATATTATACATAACGCGAGCAATAAATGCAAGTTTTTATTGACATTTTTTAATAATTTGACGTTATTATCTATAGTAAAATGTATGCCAATTAATACCCTGTTTACGATGAAGACTTTGCATCTGCTGATAAAACATTTTCTCAGGACTACTCCCGTTTTCGGAGTTATTGTATCGGTGATTTTTTTACTCGTTACCTGCCAAAATCCGTTTTCTACAAGGGAGCCCGAACTTCCTTCGGGTGAACAAACTTTGTGGATCCAGCCGATTGCTCCGGAAATTGTCTTAATCAATTTACAATCAGCGATACAAGAAAGGAATATTGAAAACTACATCCGGTGTTTTGGGCTGGTTGAGGATGTTAGAAAAAATTTTACCTTTGTACCGGAAATCAGTGTGGCAAACAACTTCCAGGGTATATTTTTAAACTGGGGGATCATTGAAGAACGAAATTACATGAACCATCTATTCGGGCTTACTCCCGCAGACTCTGTGAGTAATCTGCGGTTAACGGACATTACCGAAATTCAATTTGGAGATTCGGTTAGTACGACAAAAGAGTACGACCTGTTTATTGCTCACACTAATCCGTCTGCTCCTGTAATCGTGAATGGACGAATGGTCCTTAATCTTCGTAAAGGCTCCGATGCTCTCTGGTTTATTTCATCATGGTCAGATTTTAAGACCGGAAATTCTCCGGTTTGGACATTGTTAAAGGCAGAATTTAAATAATGAATCGAGCTTTAACCGCATACCGGCTAAAAGGAGCGTTAGTCTCTTTTGCTCTTCTTAACCTTATTGTATTGTGGGTTACCTGTTTTAATCCGTTTGCTCCAAAACTTGGTGAAATCTCCTCCAATCTTAATGTGTTCCTGACCGCCCAGCAAACACCTGAGGAAGTGTTGTCGAATTTCCAATTCGCCTATACTCTCAAGGATTCACTTGTTTACAGGGATGTGTTGGATGACGATTTTGTCTTTGTCTACCGGGACCTGGATAACGACGTTTTTCTATCCTGGGGTAAGGAAGAAGATGTAACGGCAACCGTAGGATTATTTAATAATTTTACGGTTATAAACCTTGTATGGAATTCTACCAATTTTATCTCGTATTCACTTGACTCGACAACTGCCGAGATTTCAAAAGGATTTATTTTATCTCTCGGTCATGAGATTCGGATTACCGGTGAAGCTCTTTTTAGTTTTAAAATGAATATCGAGAATAACATCTGGAAGATCACGAGATGGGTCGACAAATCAATTATTTAAAAATTCGTGAGATTATCAGGAAAAAATTTAAGGATCAGCTATGAAACTTGGAGTAAACATCGATCATGTAGCCACAGTACGTGAAGCCCGAAAAATCAATGAACCGGATCCGGTGACAGCGGCTGCTATCGCTGAAATGGCTGGTGCAGACGGAATTGTATGTCATCTCAGGGAAGACAGGAGACATTTGAGCGATAGGGACCTGCGGCTGCTGCGTGAAACGGTAAAGTCCCATTTAAATCTTGAAATGGCTGCAACGGACGAAATGGTTGGGATTGCCTGTGACGTCAAACCGGACATGGTCACTCTCGTTCCGGAAAAAAGAACGGAAGTAACAACCGAAGGTGGTCTGGATGTAGTAAATAATATCGATTTAATTAAAAAATCAGTGACAAAATTGCGATCGAATAACATAATAGTAAGCCTCTTTATCGACCCTGAACTTGAACAAATACAAGCCTCTGTAAAATCCGGAGCGGATTACGTTGAATTACATACCGGGAAATATGCAGAAGCAAAAGACGCTAACATGCAGGAGGAAGAACTTTCTACGCTCCAATCAATGGCTTTTGCTGCAACAAAATTGGGACTAAGCGTCAGCGCAGGACATGGGTTGAATTATTACAATGTCCGGTCTGTTGCCGGTCTTGACAAGATCGAAGAGCTAAATATCGGCCATTCGATTATCGGCAGAGCGCTATTTTCAGGATTGGATTTAGCGGTAAGGGACATGAAAAAATTAATTAAAGGATAGTGATGACTGATCAGACCCTTGCTAAAATTATACGGAACGGCAAAGTGGAAAGTATCCACTCCGGGATCGTTGTTGTCGTAAACGGTTCGGGAGTTCCACAGGCGGGAATTGGAGATATTACTTATTCAACCTATCTGCGTTCAGCCGCAAAACCGTTCCAGGCATATCCTCTTGTTGCAAATAACGGCATCGATGAATTTTCATTTACCGAAAAAGAACTCGCAGTGATGTGTGCGTCTCATTCTGCGGAGCCCGAACATATTTCGCTTGTCGATTCGATACTCGACAAATCCGGAAACACGAGAGATTTACTGCAATGCGGACCTCACGAACCGGGCAATTCTGAGGCGGTAAAACTTCTTCATAAAGAAAATAAATTTCCGGAACAGATTCATAACAACTGTTCCGGAAAACACGCGGGGATGCTTGCGCTGGCAAAACTGTACAAGGCAGATACATCGACATACCTATCATCAGAGAATCCTGTTCAAAAGGAAATCATGAACAGCGTCAAAACAATCGCAAATTTGAATGGAAATGACATTTTTACCGGTATAGACGGATGCAGCGCCCCGACATTT
>JADFON010000332.1 GCA_022562855.1 Candidatus Zhuqueibacterota bacterium
AGGCAATTTCTGCGTCGTGGAAAAACACGTTGAATTTGCCATTTGAGTCGATAATTTCGATGGTTTTCCCAAGATGTCTTATGGTGTCCATTTTAGAGCCTCAAAATTTGTTAATTTATGGTGAACTTACCGTGAAAATGTCTTAAAATAAAAAACCCCCCTGATGCGGACGAGAAACAAAATGCCCACATCAGGTCGGTGATTCTCAGAGCCGCTCAAATAATCGTTGGTAGCGGTGATTGGGCGGTTCTGTTTATTTTTTTTGGAGGAGCTCTAATACTGCTCAAAATGCTCTCCTAAATTTTAAACCTAAAAAAATCAAAAAAACAGCGGGAGGAAATTCATTTTCAAAATCTAAAAAACCGGAAAGAAGCGGAAGAGATAAGAGAAATGTTAAAGAACGAACTCGATTTTGTTGATCCTTCGGGCGATGATGTGTTGAAATACCGCCTATGGCAGGAAAGCGGCAATCTGTGTCTTTATACAGGAAAAAGGATAGCATTGAACGAATTGTTTACCGGGGAGTACGAAATCGAGCATATTATCCCTTACAAACGCAGTCTTGACAATTCGTTTTTTAATAAAACGATCTGCCAAAGAGCCGAAAATGTAAAAAAAGGAGACAAAACACCTTTTGAAGCCTATTCGGGAAACGAACAGAAGTACAGCGAAATACTCCGGAGAGTGAGAAAATAAAAGATGAAATCGGCAAAAAAGCGGCTCTTTTCGGTAAAAAAACCGGACGAGGATTTTGTCAACAGGCAGTTGACCGACACTGCATATTTTAGCAAGGAAACAAAAAAATATCTAAGATCAGTCTTCAAAGACTTACAGGCTGTCAAAGGAGGAACAACGTTTCTTCTGAGGCGGTACTGGGGTTTGAATTCGGTTCTCGGAAGAGATGTGAAAAACCGCGAGGACCACCGTCATCATGCGGTTGATGCGTTGGTTGTTGCCTGTACGACACGGTCGAATCTACAAAAACTGAGCGTGTATCATCGTCTAAACTTGAAAAAGGGCAGGGACGAGTTTCTCCCGCCATGGGAGGGTTTCCGTGACGATGCGGTATCGGCAGTGAACAACATCCTCGTATCGCACAAATTCAAACTTAAGACGACGGGGCAATTGCATGAAGACACCTATTACGGACGACTGAATGACGCAAACGGTAAACCCATGACCGATGAAAAGGGAAACCCGCTGTTCGTTGTGCGGAAAAACCTGAAAAACCTGACGCCGAAACAAGCCGTCAACATTGTAGACCAGGTTGTGCGCGGTGTTGTGCTTGACCGGATTGATGAAAAGGGAGGGGACACCTCGAAAAAGAAATTCACGATCCCAAAGAACGCATTTACCGAAACATTGTATATGCCGGATGAAAAAACGCCGGTCAAAAAGGTGCGGGTATTTGTAGCCGCTTCGAATATGATACAACTCTATGAAGACCGGAAAACATTCGTCGAACCGGGGAACAACCATCATATTGCGATATTTGAGCACGAATCGGGCAAAAGAGACGGCGTCGTCGTTTCTCTTTTCGAAGTAACCCGGCGAAAACGACATAAAGAACCGGTATTTGACAAAACAGCGCCGCTGAAATGGGGAAATGGCTGGAAGTTTGTGATGACATTGTCTATCAATGAGTTGATGCTTATTTACGTTGATGAAGAAAAGATCATCTGGAATAATCCGTGTTTTGCAGAGGTATATTCTCAATATCTCTACCGGGTACAAAAGATGGATGTCAGTAAAAAAATTACGTTTAGACACCATCTGACCGCACGGCTGAAAGACGATAATGGAATGGAGGTCGGCAGAATTATGAAGATGCCAAATACATTAATAGGAATAAAAATCAAAATCAACCCACTCGGAAGGATAAGTAAAGCAGATGATTAAAAGAACGCTTTATATCGAAAGCCCGGCGTTTCTCCATACAATCAAAAACCAGCTTGTTGTGGAGCCGGAAGAGAAAAAAGACGGCGAAAAACCGAAAACGATACCTATCGAGGATATCGGTATTATCATTCTCGATAACGACCGTATCAACGTCAGCAAGTCCCTGCTTGCAAAGCTCCAGGAACATAATGCCGCGCTGGTGGTGACAACGAAAAACACATGCCTGTAGGGCTGATGATGCCTCTTGATGCAAACACGCTTCAGCAGGAACGGTATGCCGCACAGGTTAATGCCCCGCTTCCGGTAAAGAAAAAACTCTGGCAGCAAACAGTGCGGGCGAAGATAAAAAACCAGGCGGATATAGTCAGAAAAAACGGTCATGAACAGGTAACCCTTACCGCTTTACTATCGAAAGTCCGGTCGGGAGACCCGTCAAATATCGAAGCGCAGGCGGCAAAACGGTACTGGAAAATTCTATTTGCCGGTATAGAATTCAAACGCGGCAGGTATGAAAATCCACCGAACAACCTTCTGAATTACGGTTATGCAATCCTGCGCGCCGTTATTGCGCGCAGCCTGATTGGGGCGGGGCTTCTGCCGCTTGCAGGGATTCAGCACAAAAACCGGTATAACGCCTACCCGCTTGCCGACGACATAATGGAGCCGTTCCGTCCGTTTGTCGATGACATTGTATTGAATATCGTAAAGAAAAAAAAGTACGGCGAGCTTACAAAAGAGATAAAGGCAGACCTTCTCAAGATTTCCTATTATACCGTCATGTTAAACGGTGAGCAGTCGCCGCTTGCGGTATCGGCTTCGCACACTGCGGTCAGTCTGCTCAATTGTCTTGAAGGCAAAACAGATAAAATAATTTACCCAATACCATGTATTTAAATAAGTACAGGATTATGTGGATATTTGTTCTGTTCGACCTGCCCACCTACACAAAGAAAGACCGGAAAGAATCTGCGCGGTTCAGGAACAACCTCATCAAGGATGGATTTACTATGATGCAGTATTCGGTCTATATGCGGCACTGTCCGAGCCGGGAAAATGCCGAAGTGCACATCAAACGGGTCAAATCGTTTCTCCCGCCGAAGGGCATGGTCAATATACTCAGGGTGACCGACAAACAGTTCGGTATGATGGAATCGTTTATCAGCAAGAAGCAGGCGCCCCTTCCCGAAGAGTCGTATCAACTTGAATTTTTGTAAAAAAATGGACTTATTGCAACAAAAAAACCCCGGATATCCGGGGTTTTTCGACATCAGAATTGTGCCAAACCGTTACAGCGCAACGTCTT
>JADFON010000333.1 GCA_022562855.1 Candidatus Zhuqueibacterota bacterium
CTTCGGAAATCCAATCAGTAGTGGAGGAGTATCTTTATGGATGTCAAAAAGACGGTAGTACAAGGGTAAAAGTAGTACATGGTAAAGGAAAAAGCGTTCAAAAAAATATAGTCCGTACATTATTGCAAAAGCACGAATTAGTGCTTGAGTATCATGACGCTCCACCGGGATCAGGCGGATGGGGCGCTACGATTGTCTACCTGAAAGAAATGAAGACACAGGGGTAAACGGACAGAATTATTTATATACAAAACTTTTGTAATATTTTCTTTAGATATTGAAACCCCGAAATCTCTTTTAAAAAAACACATAATTTTTTATTTACTTCAATAAAAAACCCCGGACGTTAAATGTGCCCGGGGTTTTTTAATCAGTCTCAATTGGTTTTCAATTTTTCTTTTTAACCCTGTTTCCTCCCGACGATCCACTTGTTCTAACAGCGGTCGATCTGCTTCCCGAACTGCTTCTCACTGCTGTCTGCCGGTTACCGCCTGATCCAGCCGAATTACCGCCGCCCGGAAAACTTGACCAGCCGGACGGCCTTGCAGTACCAAATCTGTTGAATGCTGGATTGCGGTTTGCCCTCGCAGTTCTTTCTCTCATTGTTTTATCAAGCTGACGAGAAATACGAGACACTCTTTCGATTCCACTCGAAATTACGGAATTCCGGTCGGCAGATCTGGGTAATAACATTCCGTAAAATGCATCGAAACCCCCGCTTCCGGTCTTCTTTTTAACTTTTTTTGGCGGTGTTCTTCGTGGAGGAGCTTTCCTGGGAGGAGCGCTTCTTGTCACTCTTCTTCCGTTTGTAGAGCTTCGCACTTTTGGATTTGACCGTTTTGTACCGTTTGAGCGGCGCACGACCGTTCCGGATTTACCGCTTTTTGTACGTGTCTGTGTCCTCGATACGGTCCTTTTATTCCTATCTCCCGTCGATTGCTGTTTTTTTACGTTGTTTGTTCTACCGGACTTCGTTACCGAACGTCCTGTAGTTCCGTTTCTCGATGTATAATCTGCCGCACTTTTTCCTAAAGCGGTATCATCACGTTGTCCCGTAGACCTCCTTATTATTCTCCCGGATTCCGTTGTAGTCGTCGTATTTCTCCGGCTGAATCCGCGCTTTTTCTGGACAGTGCCGCCCACATAAAAATAATTTGTATTCCTGTTATTAAAATCACCATAATAAGGATTACCGTAAATAAATGAACTTCCATAATAGTTATTGTATGAATAAGGATATCCGTAACCGTAGCCAAAAAAGAACGGGTCATATCCATATCCGTAAGGATTATAACGATACCTTGACCGATACGACCTGTAACTGTATGGCGAATAGAATCCCCAGTATGGGTCGTAATAAAACGGATCGTAATAGTATGGGTTTGGATAAGCGAAAACAGGAGGAATTGAGTAATAATTAAAAGCTTCTACTACGTACTCGTCCTCTTCATAGTATTCTTCTTCGGGTTCATAATCGGAGCCTTCTTCCGGGGGCGCCATTACAACGGTATAGCAATTGGCAAAGAAGAATGCAAAAAATACCAAAACGAATAAAGTAACACATCTTTTTGTAAATATAGTCATGATGTGGCTCCTTAATCGGTATAAGGTTTAGTCTCTAATTCCTTTAACATTGCAAACCCAAAAAAGGTTCAAAAAATCAAAAATTAATTGAAATATATTTATTTTTAGATTGGAATCTTTAAAGATACAGGTATCTAAAGCGGAAACCGGTCAGAAAATCCACTTTATAGAAGAAACCAATATCGTAATTCAGAATCAGGAACAATAGCATTTATCCGACAAATTTCTTCTTTAAATTGGTGACTTTTTCCCTGATTCTATCCGCTAATTCGGGATTAATGAGCATAATCCCGAGAAAAATTATCAAAATTCCCGGCAGTATCGGAAGCAATAAACTTATTACCCCTATCGCAATCAGCGGTATTGCTATCCAATTTCGCCACTTTCGGAATGATTTCAACTGTTCTATAAGCGGCTTTTTTGAAGTTTTTTCATAGCTCATGAATTATCGCCTCGTTTGTTTCAGTTTCACGTAGTTCAACGGTTGATGAACCTGTATACCAAGCCCGTAATCCCCCGGGATCGATTACTTTTATCTTTTCTTTTCTGATATTTGCCTTATGGTCATGGTTGTTCGGTAAGAATATCTATTATCATATACGGTAATATATTAAAAAGTTTACAATATAAACGTTTTTTTTATGCAACCGGGGTATTTTTTTCGCCGATTGCGGATCAGCGCCCTGCCGGCAACGGAAATCCCGGATAAAAACTAAGTGTTGTGTAGCCGGTTACAAACCCAGTAAACCAGGCGAAAATCTAATGGCGGGGTCAGGGACGACCCCGCCTACAAGGGGGGTAGTGTTCGAAACATCCCTTCCTACCGGGAGTAATTTCCGAAGCGACCTTTCCTACAGGCGGCAACATCCGAAACGACCCTGCTTAGCCTTACAGGGGGTAATTTCCGATACAATCCAGCTTTCAGGGAGTGGTAATGTCCGAAACGCTTCAGCATGCAGAAGGTAATGCCCGAAGCGACCCTGCATGCGGGATGCTGTGTTTTGTATATTAAAGAAACACAACATTATCCCAGTAAAACAGCTAACCACATCCCGTAGTCCGGCTCGTCCCTGAGCCGGACACGCACAAATCCAGATCAGTTTCCCATTTTTCGTAAGCAGAAGAAAAGTAGTAATCTTCCGGAGCTTTTGCCAAATCCCTTTTTACAGGATTGAAATGGATATAATTGATCTTAATCCTCAGTTCACTATCAGTGCGAATTAGTCTATCATGGTAACCATCCATCCAGTTTTTTCTGCCTGTGGTATTTTTAGATATGTTGACCAACCTACTTGTGCTTTTCTTGTATTCCTGCATGATTTTGGATAAAGAATATTTTCTTAGAACAATGATAAAATGAACGTGTTCGGGCATGATCACCCATGACAATACATACAGCTTTTGTTGGTTTCTTAAAGAATACAGAACATTCACTGCAATGCTTGCGTTGTCCGGATCTTCAAAAACAGGATGATAGTTGAAGGTTGAAGTTGTAATAAAATACCAGTATCCCGGCGATGTGTAATGTTTTAGTTTAGTCATAACGCAAAGCGAATGTGGCGAGGTCAGGGACGACCCCGCCTACGAGGGGTTTTGCTCAGGGACGACCCC
>JADFON010000009.1 GCA_022562855.1 Candidatus Zhuqueibacterota bacterium
CGATGCGGACGGCGAAGAGTTGTTTTTCGATATATTTTTCAATATTGATTCTATCTTTACGCTTGATAACTTTATTGCCGAGAGTCAGAACGATACATTTTTTGCGCTTCCGTCGGAATTGCTGGCAAACACGACATATTACTGGAAAGTAGATGTACGGGATGAAACGGGCAACTGGAGATTCGGACCGCCATGGTCTTTTACCACCGGGTCGGAATCAAATAATGCTCCTCAAGCAGTTATACTCTCCCCGGCAGATGGTTCTCAATTCTCTCTCAACGACCCTGTGACATTCAGAGGATCGGGATTCGACGTTGAAAACGGCGTATTATCCGGGGGCAATCTGCAGTGGAATTCAAATATAGACGGCATCATCGGTACCGATACATTGTTAACAGTGTCGACTTTGAAGGCGGGAATTCACACAATCACTCTCAAAGCTACTGACAGCAGCAGCAAAATAGGTTCTGATAACATCCGGATTACAATCCTGGATCCTTCTGCACAGAATATACCGCCCTCAGCGCTGATTCTTTCACCTGTAGACGGAGCCTCGATAGGTGAAAACCAGGAGATAACTTTTAAAGGGACCGGCAGCGATATTGAGGATGGTCCGCTTTCCGGCACAAATCTCACATGGACATCTTCGATTGACGGTTTTCTCGGCAACGATACCCTGCTGTTGAAATCGGGCTTAACGAAAGGCAACCACACCATAACGCTTCAAGTAACCGATTCGGGCGGATTATCTCATGAACAATCCATACAAATTTCAATTACGCAGGTATTCAATACCGCCCCTTTGATCCAGATTGTCGAGCCGTTTAGTTTTGCGCCTTATGCGGTCGATTCACTTATAACCTTTACGGGAACGGCATTCGATATTGAGGACGGTCCTTTGACAGGCGCTTCGGTAACATGGACGTCAAACCGTGACGGTCTTTTAGGTACAGGCACAAGCATTACCTTTACCGGTCTTTCACTCGGTTTTCACACGATAATTATGACAGGTGAAGACTCCCAGGGGAAAAGCAGTTCAGACCAGGTTATAATAAATATTACACCCATTGGCGACGCAAACAATGCTCCTGTGGCAACCATCAGCCAGCCTAAAAACGATGAAGTGATTATCGAAGGAACGCAGGTTACGCTTCAGGGGAACGGAATAGATACCGAAGACGGGATAATAAACAATTCTTTGCTCAGGTGGAATTCTGAAAAAGACGGTTTTCTGGGGACAGGATCGAGCTTAACTCTTCCCGCTTTGTCGCTGGGTAAACATGTCATAACGTTGTCAATACTTGACAGCGGGGGCAAGCGCGATTCTTCGATTGTTACATTTTTTATTAGCGCCGCGGGAAATACTGCGCCATCAGCGAGGTTTAATGTCGAACAAGTCTTTCCACCGCCGACTCCCGGTACGGTGAATATCGTCCTCGACGCCTCCTTTCTAAGTGACGAGACCGATGCGTTAGAGGATATAGAAGTACGCTGGGACTTTGATAATGACGGAACGTTTGACACACAATTTGCCGCCACAAAAAGCGCGGAGTACTCTTATACCGAAAAAAATGAACCGCATTTCATAAAAATACAAGTCAGAGACCTGGGCGGTCTTACAGACGAACTGGTGTTAATCGTCCCGGAATATGTAAAAGTACCGGCGGGAAATTTTGAAATGGGTTCACTGACAGGCGGTCCTTCCGATGAACAGCCACGTCACACCGTGACGCTTGATTTATATTACATTGACAAGTTTGAGGTAACGAATTGGCAGTTTGCCGCATTCCTGACGGCAAACCAGTCAACCGCCGGGGATCATTTTTCATCACAAATGTCGATTGCAAAATTATCCGACGGTTCTTATGAAGCGGTGAAAGGATTAGAAAATTATCCTGTCCGATATGTCGAATGGTTATCGGCAGAAGCGTTCTCCGTATGGAAAAACAAGCGTCTCCCAACTGAAGCTGAATGGGCAAAAGCGGCACGCGGCGGACAATTTCTTGACGAGGCGAAAACTGTTGTAAACGACCAGCCGGTCCGCAATTATCCATGGGGAACAACAATCAGCCTCAATCATGCAAATTACCTGATAGTCGGCAGACCGTTTGACGGTCTTGCCCCTGCTGGAATATACACCGGACAGCTAATAAACAGTGTACAGACCATAAACAACGCATCCCCATACGGCGCTATGGACATGCTTGGAAATATTGCAGAATGGGTATCGGACTGGTATGACAGTGGATATTACAGTGTGTCACCGGCTTCCAATCCCCAGGGACCGGCAAGCGGAAGCTTCAAAATTTACCGGGGCGGGTCTTTCGACCATCCCGAATCGGAACTTCTCATCAGCAAACGGTTTGTTGCATTACCTTCCTCCCGACCGTATAATGTCGGATTCAGAACCGCGAGGAATTAGCGTTTATAGCAAATCGACGAATCTTTTCCACATCTCGATTACCTGTATTTCATCATCTCCTTTCGAATAGTGTTGACTATTGGATTTATTTTAACGAAATTTCTAAAAGTATAACCCGATTTTAATAGCTATGTTCTTCAAAAGAAAAAAAGACGACGTACAAATTGAGAAATTTGAGGGATTCCGGACGCAGACGACCTTTGGGTGCAAGGGACAGTTGAAAACTCAGTTTTTCGACCTGGAAAAACCGGTTGACGAAGAATTAATCGAATACCTGAAACCGTTCGGACATCCCATACTGCTTGGAGGAAGAATGTATGAAATCCGGCGTGAGGGTTATTTCCGGCTGTTGTTAACCCCCGGAACAAACACTTTTCATGCCCGATTTGTGAAGAACTGCGACCCAAAAATCAGGGATCTGCTTACAAGACAGGTTTTCCGTGCAATAAATGGGAACGATCAAGGTGAATTACCTTCACGGTGTCCCGAAGGCGCAATAAACGTTAACCGGGAAAACGGCAGTAAAATTTCTATTGATTTGAAGAAATGTACATTTTGTCTTGAATGCATATGAGGAATATTGAACAATTAGTATAATAAATTTTACATTTTACCGATTCTTCAAAGCTTTCTCGGCAATTTCAAGCGACCTATCAAGCATTACATAGGAACATACTTCATTTCCGGGATTGACAAGCGGATTCGTGGAATGGCTGATAATCAGCCCGTTTTGTGGTGCAACAATAGTCTCTATTTCCTCACCGAACGGGTTTGCCACTTTTGCCAGCAATTCGCCTTCGTAAACCAGGTCTCCAGCCTGTACATGGACATACAATATCCCTCCCTGGGTTGTCTGGACACTTCGGTTTTTTTTGACAATGATCGAAAATGACGGTTCTTTCCTTTCGATATCTACCATTTCCAAGCTTGACAGCACATTCATCAACCCGTTTACGCCTGATTCGGTTATCTTTTTGTCAAACCGAAGCACCTCTCCGCCGGAGAATACTATAGTAGGAATATCCTCTTTATTAGCGGCATGTTGAAGCGATTTCTTCGGTCCCGGTGTATTTATTATGATTGTCGTTCCGAATGCCCGTGCAAGACGATGAACATCCCTGTTATTGAGATCGGCATTAATGTGGGGTATTTCGTATCTATTTTCGCGGGGTGTATGAATATCGATCCCAAAATCACACCTTTTTATTATCTCCTCAAAAATTATATATGCAATTCGAGAAGCCGGAGACCCCTTATTAATTCCCGGAAACGAATTATTAAGATTGCGCCTGTCAGGGGTATTTCGGGTCATAGTGTAAAACCCGAATATATTGACAATAGGAATACACAGCAAAGTCCCCGAAAGTTCGGAAGGCTTTATTCTTGCGGTCAACTGCCTGACAATCTCGATACCGTTTATTTCGTCACCATGAATTGCGGCTGTTACAAATACTACCGGTCCTTCCTGTTCACCATGAAGCGCTATTACCGGAATATAAACCGGATTCGAAGTATAAAACTCGCTAATCTTGAGGCGTAATTCTTTTTTTTCGCCCGGAGAAATCTCTTCCCCTATAATATGTAATGTACTATTCATAGATGTAGACATTTTTCAGAAAACAACTCTTTTTACACCAAAATGAGCTTTTAGTTTCTCTCGTAAGGACTTGACCGGTTCGTCAATTTTAGAAATGCTGCATATCCCCTCACCCGGGGTCACCGTCGGTGACGTGGCGATTCCAAGAATTATTCCATTATAGGGCGAACGGATGGACTCGATCTCAAGACCGAAAGGATTCGTATTCGTTGCGATCTTAACATTCTTTTTAACGATCCTGCCCGGGCGTGTGTTTATAGAAAGAATTCCACCCCGGTCTGCCCGAACCCAATGAGGCTTCTTTACCACGAACTGAATTGGGGCAATGTACTTTTCACCGGGTATCATTTCAAGTTCCTTGAGAACATTCAGGACACTTATAAGCCCGTTTGAAGCAATTTTCTTTTCAAATTTGCGGGTCTCACCTGCTTCAAATACTATTGACGGGATACCGTTGTCGGTCGCTGTTTTTCTCAGCGTACCATTGTACCCTTCGTTATCCAGTATAACGGTTGTACCAAAAGCGTGTGCTATTCGCGCTACTTCCGGATTGCTCATGTCAGCCCGGACATGGGGCAGATTCGACCTTCCTTCAGAGGCAGTATGTAAGTCAAGTATATAATTGCTTTTAGCAGCGAGTTCATTATAAATAATATACGCGTATTTTCCCTGCGACCACTGTGTATTGTCTCCTGGAAAATGTCTATTCAAGTCCTTCCCTTCCGGAAGATACCGCGTTGTATTTTGGAAACCATAGATATTAACTACCGGCACGCATATGAGGGTACCTGAAAGTTGAGACACATCAATGCTGTAAATCAACCGCCTGACTATTTCAATCCCGTTTAGTTCGTCACCGTGAATCGCAGCTGTGACGAGGACAACAGGACCGGATTTTATTCCATGAAATACTGTTATCGGAATGAATGTGGGATTTGCTACAAACGAAGTACTGACCTGCAGACGAAGTTGTATTTTTTCACCGCGTTTTATTTTTGTACCGGCGATTTCTATAGATCTTTTTTTGAATATCACTGACCGGTTCCCGGGTCGATTCCACTGGATTCTGCAGCTAATTTTTTTGCATAAGCGACAATGTTTTTCCCGACATTTATTTGCGTCGCTTTTTCTATCCCCTCTATTCCGGGCGAGGCATTCACTTCGAGCACCATCAGACCTTGCGCGGATTCAAGGATATCCACACCCGCGACTCCAAGACCAAGCACAATTGCGGATTTTTTTGCTATCTCTCTGTGTTCATCGCTTAATTCAATCGGTTCTCCAATTGCACCTTTATGAATATTTGAGCGAAATTCGCCATATTTAGCAACACGTTTGTACCCGGCAACTACTTCACCATCAACTATAATTACTCTAACATCAGTTCCCCGCGATTCAATTATGTATTGCTGTATCAGCATGTGTCTGCCAAGACGCCAAAATGCATCTACCGTTGATTCTGCCGACTGTTTTGATTCGAGAATAATTACACCGACACCTTGTGTTCCCCGTATGAGCTTTATAATAACAGGGACACCGCCAACTCTGTCAATCGCTTTAGAAATATTAGCCGGATTTCTCACCATAATAGAAGCCGGAACCTTTAAACCTGCCTGAGATAGAACTTGCAGTGAATGAAACTTGTCACGGGCTACGGCGATAGCATCAGGATTCGCTACCGAAGGAACACCCGAATCGACAAACCAGCGTAAGATAGAATTTCCGTAATGCGTGATAGAGAAACCGAATCTAGGAATCACAGCATCTACCCTTCTTTGCTTTTTCTTGTTGTAATACAAATAGCGATTATCCTTCCCGACAAATATATCGCATTTGAGAGGGTTCAAAACAACAGGTTCAACGTCTTGTTCCTTGCACTCTTCAATAAGACGTCTCGTTGTATATAAAGATCTTTTTCGGGAAAGTATAGCTATACGCATTTGTAATCGTTAGATTTTTGTTTTATGATTAGAAAATCCTAAAACCGGTAAGAAAACTGTTTAATATCTATAAACTGTCTATTATGCCAAAAATTACAAAACATTCTTTTCTAAAACAAGTATTGAAATTGAAAGTTAAATTAATTATTATTATCAAGAATTAAGTGTGAAATGATGGAAAATCAGATACTACTTCAAGAACTCGAAAACATTGCAACCAAACTCGATATAACCGTCCGGTATGAAAACGGCGATTTCGCAGGTGGATTATGCCGTGTTAAGGAAGAAAACGTTCTCATCATCAACAAAAAAAACTCTCTGCAAAAAAAAATCACTATTCTTTCCCGCGAATTAAGCGGAGTAGATTTGAACGCTATATACATTCTTCCCAAACTGCGTGAACGAATATCTATCGAATCGGGCAAAGACCTTTCATAATTGTTGTCCGTAGTTCAAAAAAAATACCAAAATAAATTAAGTTTTTCAAGAATGAGCCGATATAGAGAATGAGTACATTATATCTGTTAAGATTCTTGAGAATGAAATCATTAAATTATACACCAGACAATACACTTGATCGGCATAGGTTGCATGCTTTGCGTCTACGCGGATCGCAGCATAAACCACCCATCGTATAGTATATCTATATGATATGTCGGTTTTGTTGTACGGAGGAAACACCAATAGCCAAAAACACCTCCAAGGACAGCCCTGAGAAATCGGGGCTGTCTTTTTTTTAGTCAAAATACCGAAACATCCGCTATTTTTTCTTTTCCCTAATCTTATCTTTAAGCCTTGGTTCCGATTAATCTTTTGTGCTGTTTTTATCTCGCATATATTTAAATTGATACTTTCAAAAATAATAGTAGATTTCAGGTAATATGAATTTTATTATCACAAGCAATAAACTAACTTTATGCCGAGCAAAAAAGTAATTGACGCAGTGATACCCGCCGCAGGAAGAGGCACGAGGATGCAGTCTGTAACTCGGGGAAAACCAAAGGAACTGCTTCCCGTTAACGGTATCCCCATTATCGGACATACAATACAGGAAGCTATCGACGCCGGTATAGAAAAGATTTATATAATTATAAGCCCTGATAAACAAGCCATTAGAGAATATTTGGAAAGCAAGGCTGATTTTAGGATTGGTGAATCCCGCGTAAAGTTTAAAAATTTGGAAAAATCGGGTATTTATTGCACTTTTTTGAATCAGGCCGAGCCATTAGGACTTGCAAATGCACTTTCACTTGCCGAAAGTAATATATCCGGCAACGATTTTTTAGCCTTGATGCCGGATACTTTATTTCCTGAACATCCTTCTCCATCAGTCCAGTTGATTAACAATTACAATTCAGGCAGATGCTGCATGGGTTTCATGAAGTTAAGCCGGCAAGATATTCTCTTCTACAACAACACATGCACAGTGAATTTTGAAACATCTGAAAACAAAAAGGTTATAATCAGGTCATTGTCCGAAAAAAATTATTGCGATGAGACCGGGGATTCCAAAAAGTACTCCTATCGAACGGGCGGCGGAATGATTTATTCAAAGGATTTTTTTCAAATATACCATGAGTTGAGACGCCCTGATATAAGTGATTTTGATGATGTCCCGATCTTAAGGGAATTGATTACAAGAGGTTTAATGGACGGTTGTCTTATTAAGGGTGTCGGTTTCGATTTGGGAAGTCCAACAGGATATAAAGCGGCATTGGAGTATGTTTCTAACAATGCACAAGAACTACTTTTCATATAAAGGTTCATCATGCCCATAAAGATAGATGCATCAAATTTAAGAAACAACCTGGATAAAGCTACAAGCGCTTATCTTTTGAGCGCTAAAGATCAACCGGTACACTGGCAGGAATGGGGTGATGATGCATTTCAGATTGCTGAGGAGAAGGATTTGCCCGTGCTGCTCGATATAGGCGCTGTCTGGTGCCACTGGTGTCATGTAATGGACAAGGAATCTTACGAAAGCGAGGATGTTGCTGAAATCATAAACGAACACTTCATTCCGGTAAAGGTCGACCGGGACGAACGTCCGGACGTTGACAGAAGATACCAGATTTTCGTTCAAGCAACCGGAAGCGGGGGTGGCTGGCCTCTTACATGTTTTCTCACGTCCGAGGGAAAATTGTTTTTTGGCGGCACATACTTCCCTCCTGAAGACAGAATGGGAAAACCAGGTTTCAAAAATTTACTGTTAAACATAATAAAAACATACCGTGAAAAAAGAAACGATGTTGAAGAAAGCTCTGACAAGTTGTTCAAGAAAATAGTTGATTTCGAATCTACTCGAGCAAAACCGGCAGAACTGCACGTTGATATTTTTACCAAAATTCTTAAGGACGTTGAAGATAATTTCGATCCTGTATATGGCGGGCTTGGTATTTCTCCAAAATTCCCGAATGGCAGCGCTCACGACCTTGCCTTGCTCTCTTACAACATTACCGGCAATGAAAAATATTTGGATATAGCAAGAATAGGATTGGATAATATTGCTGCCGGAGGAATACATGACCATGTGGGCGGAGGATTTCACCGTTATTCCGTTGACCAGTTCTGGCACGTACCCCATTTTGAGAAAATGACTTCCGATAACGCAGAATTCTTAAAGAATTATCTCCATTTATACCAGGTAACCGGAAACGAACACTACAAGAAAATCGCTGAAGGCATTATCGATTATTACCTGAGAGATATGACAGACGCGGAAATGGGAGGATTCTTCGCCTACCAGGATGCAGATATTTCACTTGAAGACGACGGGGATTACTTCACATGGTCAAAAAAGGAGTTGCTGAAAACGTTAAACACCGAACAATTCGAGGTGTTTTCCATGTACTTTGGCATATCCGATAACCCTCAGGACCTTCACGGCGTACCCGACCGCAATGTTCTTTACAGGGTCAGAAAATTGGACGCTATAGCTGAAGAACTGAAAATTTCAATAAAAGACGCTGAAGAAAAATTGGAATCTTCTAAGGTAGTATTATTGAAAGCACGTTACACTCGTCAGGCTCCTTATATAGACAAAACGATATTTGCTGACATAAACGGTATGATGATTTCCTCATTCATAGCGGCGTATCATGTCCTTAAGCGTAACGAATTAAAACGATTTTCGTTAAAATCCATAGACTTTATATTGGACAACTTATACGATTCAGAAAAGGGATTCGCTCATTCTTATGTCAAAGGGAAAGCCAACATTTATGGGTTACTTCAAGATCAGGTTCGAATGGCTTTTGCCTTAATCGATGCCTTTGAATTATCAGGCTCTCTCAGATATCTGGAAATCGCGAAAGAGGTTATGGACCTTGTCATCTTAAACTGTTTTGACCATAATACAGGAGGGTTCTTTGACAGGTTTCAACTGAGCGAATCTACGGGAATCTTATCTATCGGTCACAAACCTTTTGAAGACGTACCCGTTGCTTCTGTGAATTCAGTCGCAATTCGTGTGCTGGACATATTATTTGCCTTGACGGATGACGATAAATACCGTACGACTGCAGAAAAAACATTGAAAGCCTACGCAGGCAATATGGAAACTAACGGCACCTATTTATCATCTTATGCTATATCCCTGTATTTTCATCTCAATCCCCCACCGCTTGTTATTATTATTGGCGACCAGGATCACGACCAAACGAACGATCTTCAAATTTCAGCAAGAAATACGTACCGACCAGGGCTGCGGGTCATTACGTTCAATCCAAACAAATCCTCCATGGAAAACCTCCCGATTGCAGTAAAATCAAAAATTTCTGGAACTAATGCCGGTCAAACTGCTGTTGCTTATGTATGTTCCGGCGCCAGTTGTGCTCCACCAACCGGAAATCCGGCAACGCTCAAAGAGTTGGTGAGCACATATAACAAAAGTTAGTTAACAGAAGCAAACAAACAATTAAAAATTCACAAAAAATAAAAATCAAAGGTCTGATTATGAGAAAAATTCTCTTCTTCAGTTGTTTTCTGGTTTTATTAGTTCCCGTGCACACGATTGCTCAGTCTTGTAGCTGCGGTGGCACTCCACTGCTTAATTCGCTCGAGCTTCCTGCTACTCAACCCGGTTATTGGCAGTTCGCATTGACATATGATTATAACAATATCAATGACACCTATGAGGGGACAAAAAAAATCGAAACCACACGGGAAAGGATTACTCGTACGGGTTTGCTCGAGGTTAGTTACGGGTTGTCTAAAAGATTTTCTTTTTCAACGTTGATCACTTTTGTTCAACAGGACCGTACCGCCGCAGATGAATTTATCAGGACAAGGGGAATAGGCGACGTTGTAGCTCTTATAAAATACAATTTAATTCCGATGAATGCGATAAACCAGAGAACTTTGTCTATTGGTATCGGACCTAAAATCCCCGTCGGAGATGTAAAGTTAAGAAACAGTGGTATTCTTCTGCCTGAGGATTTGCAGCCGGGCACCGGCGCATGGGACTTGATTTTCTGGGGTTATCTTTTTCAAGGTTTTCAACCTAAGACAAATGCCAATTTGTTTTCGACCTTTTCATACCGGATAAGCGATGATAATTACCGGGGATTTCGATATGGTAGTGAATTCAGCCTCACGGTAGGCTCAAGTTACGTAACAACGACACCTTTCGATATTTCACTGCTGCTCCGTTACAGGAATATTGGATCCTATGAGATAAATGGAAATTCCGAAAGCAATACCGGTGGACAATGGCTTTACCTGCTTCCCGGGCTCAATGTCAAAGTTTCAAACGCGCTTTCTTTTCGTGTCTCAGGTCAAATACCGATTTACCGGGATTTGAACGGGCTTCAGTTGACGACGACGTATACGTCTTCGATATCTCTATTCTATACTATTATGAAGAAGCCAAAACTTCAAATATTTTAATTGTCCAAATGAATCAAATCAATATTTTTCAAAAAAAAAGGTTAAAGATCATGAAGGGTAAGTTTGTTACTTGTTTGATTATTACAATTTCACTTTTCTCCGTATCATGTAGTGATATTCTGAATAGCGGATCCGCAGATTTAAGTGGGGACTGGTTGATACCGACAAACCAGATCCGTGATGGAGGTCCAGGCAAAGACGGTATTCCCTCCCTGGACAGTCCACAATTCATTACTGCGTCCGCAGCAACCTATATGTCAGTTGGCGACCTCGTTATAGGTGTAATAATTGATGGCGAGACACGTGCATATCCGAATTTTATTATGGAGCACCATGAAATTGCAAATGACATTATGAACGGTTTTTCATTTAGTCTGACCTTTTGTCCGCTTACAGGTTCTGCAATCGGATGGAATCGGACCATCGAAGGTGTGGTAACGGAATTTGGCGTTTCAGGATTATTATTCAAAAACAATCTTATCCCATATGACCGACGGACTAACAGCAATTGGTCTCAAATGAGAAATCAAAGTGTTAACGGAGTATTAATTGGATTTGATGTTGAGACTTTCCAGGTAGTTGAAACATCGTGGGCAACATGGTTGTCGATGTACCCTGAGACAAGCGTATTGTCTATAAATACAGGATTTAGCCGCAGTTACGGTACGCCGCTTTACGGCGATTATAATTTTAACCATAATAATATTATTTTCCCTATTACGAATGACGACCCTCGTCTACCAAGGAAAGAGCGCGTTCACGGTGTAATAATCGATGGACAAGTAGAAGCCTATCAGTTTGAACTTTTTCCGGAAGGAATCGGCGTCTTTAACGACACCAAAGTTGGTGAAGAAATCGTCGTTGTTGGAAGTAATGGATTGGGATTCATTGCCTCTTTTAAGAGACTTACCGAAGAAGGCGGCATGCTAATGTTCGAACCTGTACAAGGCGAATTACCCGCAGTCATGAGGAGCGAAGACGGAACAACCTGGGATGTTTTTGGAAACGGAATAGACGGACCCAGATCGGGTGAAAGACTCCGGAAACTTGAATCATTTATTGCTTTCTGGTTTGCCTGGGGGGATTTTTACCCCGGGCTTACAATACGTTCTAACAATCCGTAATGTTCGTGCAGTGCAGTATTTCCAGAAATAATTCCATATAACCGGATTGTGACAAGTTTCTCATCGAAAATTAAGCCAAACTGAGAGAGATTAAATATGCTGCAAAAACTGTTTGTTTTTTTGATCGTATTTCCAATGCTCTTTTCAAATTGCCAGTCGCAAAAAATTAGCAGCGATAAACAGAACTCGTCCGATTGGTTGATCCCGGAAAATCTTGTAATGTATGGCGGAGTGCCAAAAGACGGTATTCCCGCTTTGACAAACCCAGTATTTGTCCCGGCATCATCGCTGTATGCAGGCTATGTTGAAGACAATGATTTAGTAATCGGGATAATGGTGAATAATGAAGCCCGGGCGTATCCTCATAAAATACTTGACCGGCATGAAATCGTCAACGACACTATTCAGAATACACCGGTTGGTATTGTGTATTGTCCGCTTACCGGTTCAGGCATAGGCTGGGACAGGAAAATCAACGGAGAAATAACTGAATTTGGTGTTTCGGGTCTGTTGTACAATTCAAATGTTATTCCCTATGACAAAAATACAGACAGTTACTGGACACAAATGGGTTTAATTTGTATCCGGGGAGATTTAAAGGGGCAGAAGGTAACTACGGTACCTGTAATCGAAACAACATGGGCAACATGGAAGGAAATGTTTCCTGAAACAAAAGTAATATCATCCCAAACAGGATATTATTCTAATTACAGTAATTATCCCTATAAAAGAAACGGTGAGGACTACCGGGAAAGCGATTTCTTGATATTTCCCATTACAAATTATGACGATAGGATGAGAAGAAAAGAAAAAGTGCATGGAATAATTATAGATGAAAGTGCAAAAGCTTACCCTATAAGTTCTTTCAATAAAGAGATAGAGACAATTAACGATGTTTTAAATTTAACTCCTGTTGTCGTTGCCGGCAGCAGTCAAAGGCATTTTGCGGTGTCATTCATAAGAACGGTTGAAGATGGAACAGTGCTTGAATTCTCCCCCGTTCAGGGTAAGTTACCTATAGTCATGCAAGATAATGAAGGTACAACGTGGGATGTGTTTGGAAATGCCGTTGAAGGACCGCGTAAGGGTTCTCGCTTACGTCAGGTTGAATCATTTGATGCGTATTGGTTTGCCTGGGGAACTTTTTATCCTGACATCGATATTTATAAAAAATAGAAATTCTTGCGTTTCTTAAAGCTACCTAAGCGAAATTAAACAATCTCATATTTCCCCGATTTTTTCCTCCAAAACATGCACTAATAATGGGCCGGTGTCAACAATCTTTTCTATTTTTTGAATAACGTTAGAGGCTGAAGAATTATAAAATAAAGCGGCTGATTCATCATTAATATCCTCACTTGGTACAATATTCTTTTCAATAAAAGATAAGAGTGTGTCATTTGCAGAAACAAGAATGGTCAGATTGTTATAAAAATCTTTTAATGCTTGCAAAACCTCCTTGTCGCTTATTTTGTAAAGCCGTTTATTGAAATTCTTGAAATGTAATTCAATATTTCCCAGTTTTTTGGACAAAGCAAGTCTTTTCATCTCCTTTTTCAGGCGAATGGTATTATTCTTTACTTCAACTCGAAAATGATTAAGAATTTTCTTTTGACGTTCCTTTTTTTTCTGAATTCGAACTGCCTTATGCGCAGCAAATCGCCTCTTACGAAGAAATGAGCTTATACTCCAGCCTGCAATAATCCCTACAAAAACGCCAAAAATGATATATGTTAAACTTGGCATCATAAATGCAAAAGACCAATTAGTTTTTGATTTTTAAGATAACAATTATTTTTTTATAATACATATATATTTTTGTTATTTTCGGACCAATTTCACTGCAGTTTCCTATTAATTTTCTCTAAGTAAAAGTGCCATAAGATCCGTGCTGCAACCGCCCTCCACGGTCTCCAAGCATTGCTTATTTTCTGTAATTCATCACCGGTTGGCCGGGACTTTAGACCTTTGACGTGTTGCAATGCTACCTCCAGGGCAAGGTCGCCAGCAGGCATAACGTCAGGTCTGCCAAGAGCCATCAACAGGTAAATATCGGCTGTCCACCTCCCTATTCCCTTTAATTTCATCAACTCTGATCTTGCGTCGCTGTCATTCATCTTCTCAATTTTGTTCAGATCAATACTTCCGTCAAGAATTGAACCTGCAAGAATCCGGCTGTAAAGCGTCTTTTGTCTACTGTAACCGATCACAAGTAATTCCGAATCGTTCAGTTTAAGAAAGTTCTCAGGGTTAAGCGGCTTAACCGAACTCAATAGACGGTTGTATGCAGCGCGCGCCGATGCAAGTGACACTTGTTGTTCAAGTATTATATGCAATAGGGTGGGGAATCCCGGTTTGCGGTTCCACATCGGGGGGATTCCCAAATCTTTTACAATTTCTTCAAGGTCTTCATCCTTCTCCGACAAATATTTAATTGCCCTGGCAAAATTTCCATCATTTAAAACCGAATGATTCTCCGTTTCAATTGTTGTAAATTGTTTCATTCAAACAATATGAATATTGCTATTTACAAATTCAAGAAATTTGTATCAAATGTCTGATTTTGGGAACATATTACTTGAAAAACTATATAATACTATTATATTAGATAAGAAATCCTTTATTTTAACTGACGTCATGAAAATCAAAAGAATTTGTAGAACAAATCAAACTCTTTCCTCTTTTCCATTTGCACTGCTAT
>JADFON010000334.1 GCA_022562855.1 Candidatus Zhuqueibacterota bacterium
GTGGTAATCCGGAGGTACTCAAGGCGTTCCTCGATGGCGCAGAGGACGCGCTTCGCATCTTCCGGCAGAATGTCGAGGAGGTCCTCAGTACTATTAAGACGATGGATCCAACGCTTGCCCTTAATGTGGACGTGTCGGCAGAGAACCTGTCGGCGCTCCTCAATACGCTAGATGATCTCATCGGTTTCCGACGTGCTGTTATTTAAGGGGGGTGTTATGGCGAAGGTAGAAATCTACGACCTGATGAACAATAAGCCGGGGGAGCTTATCGCTACCATCGCGCAGAACGGCAAGGTGACGCCCGCTGACGATAGTACGCTGTTCATTCAAGAGCACGTCGATAGAATCAAGAGACGCATAATGGATAACCGGATCATAGAATATTTCTTCTAAGGCAGTTTTTGCTTCATCCTGAGAAATCGGCAAATCAATGACGTAAACGGTAACGATGTTAATCGAGGAGATGGAAAAATCAAAAAAGCCTTTAAGTCTTGTTAAAAGGCTTTCACTTGCAACGTCTCTTTGATCGGTCTTTGTGGTTACTTCAATTCGGAAAGGCATAAAGATTTGTGACGCTAAAGATAGAGATTTCAATCAGGTAAAACACAGTATACAAAATTTTGGAGAAATGTTCAATGGTAATTTGTGAAACAAACTGTGATAAACCGGCACATTATTGAAGTAAGACGACATGCGATTGTATATATGCACGTTTTTCGAATAACAGTCTAATAAAACCGGCATTACCCAAGAACACGGCTGATTATGTATCCGACTGCGACGCCAAGCAAAAATATAATTGTTAGAATCCTGTAAGTAATGACTTCTTTGCCGTGACCTTTTTTTATTGCAACAATACTGGCGAGATACCCGATCCCATTAAGAATCCAGAATATAGGCAGTGTCAAAACCTGTATAATAAACGGTCCTATAACGGGGATAAGTCCGATTAGCATTAGCAAGCCGGAAAATGCTTTTGTTAAAAAAGCGATAGTAATAAGTACAGCGCTGAGTATTTTTGTATCGAGGTCAAAGTGAAGCCCTGAGAAAAGGAGAATGATTAGAATTATCCAGGTCAGAATAATTTTGTAAAATACTCTTTTATACGTGAAAAAATTGCGGATTTTATCTCGAAATGCCATATTCGGTAGCACTATATAAACAACGAAGGATTATTTCCTAAGATTGTTCATAATTTTTTCTTATCAGATAATTTGACGATATAATTTTTAACGTAACTTTTGTATTTTTGTTTAAAACCCCTCTTAGATGGATTGAAAACCCAAAGTAGTAAAGTCGGGGTCAGAGACGACCCCGAGTACGATTCTTTTTTGCCATATCTGATGCGGTAGTCCGGTCTGCCCCCTTGATCGGGCTCGTCCCGGAGCCGGACATGATCAATTTAGTCAGAAATACATAAGTTAAGTTATTAAAATTCTTCTAAAATAAGCAGTGATAATTTAACGAAATATCGAAATACTTCAAAACGAAATCACACAGATCACTTTTTTAAATAAAAGTAGAAAAGGTTACAATTTTTAATGAATTTTGAAAATTAAATTTGTATATTATAGTCATTGGTTTTTGGTAGGTTAGACTATTTTAATCGAGGAGGGCGAAGTTGGAAACTATTGACGGCACGGGGGGTGCTCGTGCAGATGTTGTTGAGGCTGAAAAGCCGGAAAACAGGGCTTTAAAACAAAGCAATAACGGTTTGATTGTAAACGAAGTAAGTATTCTTGTTAGTGCTGAGCAGGGCAAGGGGGTTAATACCGCAGGGGACATGATTGGCGCAGCATCCGCCAGTATGGGTATTTACGTTTTTCAGAATATTGAATATCACTCCAACATAATGGGAAAGAATTCCTATTATCGAATTATCCTTTCCGAAAGTCCGGTCCATTCACATCACGATCTTAACGATGTAGCTATTCTCCTCGGCGGAGACGCTATGACCCATGTGCTTGATAAAGTACGACCGGGCGGGGCAGTGCTGTATAATACCGAGAATGTAAAACCGCACTTTGAGCCGGAAGAAAAAGTCCAAAGGGCGATCGATAAAATAAACAGCGATGAAATTTTGTCTTTTGGAATACCGGCAACCGGACTTATAAAAAAGCTTTCTAACGCAAGTTCGATTAAACCGGCTGTCCTGGCGAAAATGACCAATACGCTTATTCTGGGCGCTATGTATGCAGTGCTTAGAACCGATATCGAATTTGTCAATCATGTTATAGAGTTATCATTTAAAAAGAAACCGAAGCTTATACCTTTGAACCAGGAAGCGGCAAAAATTGGTTTTGATTATGTTCTCGATAACTTTGACCAGAAATTTGATACAAAATTATCCGATATCAGCGATAAGGTTGATAAGAACGATCACAGGCTTCTTATCAAAGGTACAAGCGCTATAGCGCTTGGAGCGATTAACGCGGGAATGCAGTTCTATTGCTATTACCCGATCACTCCGGCGTCCGACACCGGGGATCTACTCGATCATTGGAAAGAAAAAGTAAATATCATAGTCGAACAGGCAGAAGATGAACTATGCGCCATCAATTCGGCGATAGGAGCAGGAAGAACCGGTGTGCGGTCTATGACCGGAACCTCCGGTCCTGGTTTTGACTTAAAATCCGAAGCGTTGGGCATGGCGATAATGAACGAAGACCCCGTTGTAATATTGTTAGCCCAGCGTCCCGGTCCAAGTACCGGACTTCCAACAAGGGGCGATCAATCGGACCTTGTACTTTCCCTGTATGCCGGTCACGGCGGAGGAGAACGAATTGTCCTGATGGCTGGTGACGTTTCCGACACCTTTTATATGGTGCAGGACGCTTTCAATCTTGCCGATAAGTTCCAGATGCCGGTCATTTTTTTGACCGATAAGAGCATTATGAACAGCATGGAAATATTACCGCCTTTCGACCTCGATAAAATCCCGATTGACAGAGGTCAGATTTTGACCCAGGAATATTTCAACACGAACCATAAAGGCAACGGAACTTATGACCGTTACAAACTGACAGAAACCGGTATTTCACCGCGTTCTCTTCCGGGAATAGCAGGAGGCGAATACAACAGTTCCACCGATGAGCATACAGAGCACGGAATTATCACAGACGATCCCGAAAACAGGATAAAGTTTATGGAAAAGCGGCTAAAGAAAATGA
>JADFON010000335.1 GCA_022562855.1 Candidatus Zhuqueibacterota bacterium
GATAATTGACGGTTTCAACCGGGTGTGTTATTTTTCGGATAAAACACCAATACCACATTGTATATTTTCAGAAAATCCCCCAGGCTTACCGTGGCGCCGCTGTTATCGCTCAACGAAAAACCGGGCGCTTTACTGCCCGCTGTCAATGGTTTTGTCATCTCATTGTCCTTTCGTCCATCAAATCTCTGCTCTCCCATTAGCATATAGTGTCAGCAAATGGGTCAATTATTACAAGTTAGGGATAAAGCTATTAATCAAATAATATACAATTTTTTTTTTAAAACAGAGGCGGTTTTTTGAATATGATTTGGAATATTATGTATTTAAAATTATATTTTATTTATTTTTATATTTTGCCTGTTACCACGTTATTTTTCTCCCGGGAAATTTTATAACAATCAAAACAATATTTACCTTCCATAGCAATCAAATCGAAATTTCCAAATAAAATACGGAGTATTTGATGGAAAATCGTCCGGTTTCCCCGTTTTTTCTTTTAGTTTCAATTTTTCTTCTAACCGCTTCATCGCTCTTAGCCCAAACAGAAGCGGAAAAACTCCTTAGTATATATTCCTGGCGAAACATCGGTCCTGCCAACCCGGGCGGTAGAATTTCCGATGTCGAGGCTGTGGAAAGTAACCCAAAAATCATCTATGCAGGTGCAGCCTCCGGGGGCGTCTGGAAAAGTGAAAATGCGGGAATTACATGGACGGCTGTATTCGATGACCAGCCGGTTGGTTCTATCGGCGACATTGCCATTGCACAAAAAGACCCGAATATTGTATATGTTGGTACCGGAGAACCGAATAGCAGAAACAGTTCTCCCTGGGGAGGCGGTGTGTTTAAAACCACTGACGGCGGCAAAAACTGGGAGTTTCTCGGGCTGAAAGAAACACATCATATCGGGCGAATAGTCATCGACCCAAAGAACCCGGATGTTGTGTACGTTGCTGCCGCGGGTCACCTGTGGGGTCCGAATGAGGAGCGCGGTCTGTTCAAGACCGGTGACGGTGGGAAAACGTGGGACAAAGTTTTGTACATCGATGAAAGAACCGGTGTAATCGATGTTGCCATGGACCCGAAAAACAATAAAATAATATACGCTGCTGCTTACGAACGTCGGAGAGACGCATTTTCAGGAGGCAATCCCGAGGTCAGGTATGGTCCCGGCGCCGGAATTTATGTTTCCCGTAACAGCGGAAAAACCTGGACAAAAATAACAAAAGGACTGCCGACAGTTGAGCTTGGACGTATCGGTCTCGCAGTAGCAAGAAGCGACCCGGGAACAGTCTATGCAATTATTGAAACACGGTCATCCGGCGGAGGTCGAGGCGGACGCGGAGGCGGTCGTGGAGGCAGGGGAAGTCAACCTGAACAGCTTGACCCGAACCGCGGCGGTATTTTCAAATCCACCGATGAAGGCAAATCGTGGAAACAAACCGGCTCATATAACAGCAGACCTTTTTATTACAGCCAGATCAGGGTAGACCCTAATGACGAAAATACTCTCTGGGTTGGCGGCGGGCTGATGTATTCCGAAGACAGCGGCAAGACGTTTGAGAGCAGACGCGGTTCTACAATGGTAGATTTTCACGCCATATGGATCGATCCGAACGATTCGGATCATATAATATCCGGCTGTGACGGCGGTTTAAATATTTCCTTTGACAGGGGCAAAAACTGGGATATAATCAATCAAATGCCGATAGCGCAATTTTATGCCATTACAGCCGATATGCAAAAACCCTATTATGTATACGGAGGGCTACAGGATGTCGACTCATGGGCGGGTCCGAGCAGAACTCGTTCCAGGTGGGGCATCAGGAACCGGGACTGGTTTTCAATCAACGGCGGTGACGGGTTGCAGGCGCAGGTCGATCCAACAGACCATACCATTGTCTTTACAGAAAGACAGGGTGGCAACCTGTCGCGCCTCGATCTAAAAACCGGAAAAAACGTCAATATCAGACCGAATCCGCAAAACATCGTAAACTTCAAACAGTACTATCCCAATTATCAGACTCCATCCCCTGGCGCAGGCAGGGGCGGTGGGAGAGGCGGAGGCGGTAATAATCCGCTGCGGTTTGATTGGAATTCGCCCATCAAGATCTCAAAACATAATCCACGCACGTTATACTTTGGCGGAAATCATCTTTTCAAATCGCTTGACAGGGGCGATAACTGGAGTATTGTAAGTAATGACCTCACTTCGACGCCGGATAAGCCAAGCGCAATCGTCTCGATTGGGGAGTCCGGTATTAATCCAAGCGTAATTTGGGCGGGTACGAACGATGGAAACGTCTGGCTGACACGTAACGGAGGAATGTCCTGGCGTCAAATGAATTATGCGATCAGCAACGCGCCGGCAAACTACTGGGTAAAACGGATTGAGGCGTCAAGTCATGTTGAGAGCCGGGCATACGTAGTTTTTGACGGACACCGTAACGACGACCAGGAACCCTATGTCTATGTAACCGAAGACTTCGGCAAAACATGGAATAAGATAAGTAATAACCTTCCTGAAGGTTCCGTCTATGTAGTCCGGGAAGATTATAAAAATCCGAACCTTCTCTTTGCCGGTACGGAATTTTCGATTTTTGCATCCCTTGACAGGGGTAAGACCTGGAACAAATTTACGAACAACTTCCCTGCCGTGCCTGTTCATGATCTTTACATTCACCCGCGAGAAGGCGACCTGATTGCCGGGACACATGGACGCGGTGCATGGATCGCCGATAACATTACCGCTTTACAGCAATTGACCGGTGAAATTCTTGAGGAAGACAGTCATCTTTTCGATGTGAGGACGGAAATCAAGTATGCCTCCATGATCGAGTGGGCATTCTCCGATGACAAGACCTTCCGGGCGCCCAACCCTCCGGAGGGATCAACGATAAATTATTATCTGAAAACCAAACCAAAGAGAGCCGAACTTGAAATTACCGATGTTACAGGCGAAAAAAGATTCTCTACTGCATTCATGGATGAAGAAACCGGTCCGGGATTACACTCCTTTATCTGGAATTTCCAGTTCAACCAGCCCCCGTTTGACGACGAGCAGCGGAGCCAATTTGAAGACAGAATTCAAACAGCGATAGATGATGAGGAATCGGAAGAAAAAAAAGCGGAAATACAAGGTCTGCTTGACAAGTTCC
>JADFON010000336.1 GCA_022562855.1 Candidatus Zhuqueibacterota bacterium
TGTGAATTTTAGAGATTTAAAAATCCAGTTTAATTGTTTACTATGACGATACCGGATCAAAAAATCGGGGAAGAAGTCCTTCGGGAACGATTGCCAAGACGTCCGGACTGGCTCAAAGTCAAATTTTCCGCAAGTGAGGAATACCGGGAAGTCAGGAAGTTGGTCAGTCAAAATGCTTTGCATACTGTTTGCGAAAGCGCGCGTTGTCCAAATATCGGAGAATGCTGGGGGCAGAGGACCGCAACGTTTATGATTCTTGGTGATATCTGCACAAGGAGCTGCGGTTTTTGTGCGATTACGACCGGAAGACCGATAGGGTTGGACAGGTTAGAACCTCAAAGGGTGGCGAATGCCGTCAAAAAACTCGATTTAAGACACGCTGTTATAACTTCTGTTAACAGGGATGAACTTAAAGACGGGGGGAGTTCGATTTTTGCTGCGACTATCCTGGCTATTCGCAAAACGGTTCCCAACTGCAGGATAGAGGTCCTTATTCCTGACTTCAAAGGGTGCAAAAAAAGTTTAAAAACGGTTCTTGATGCGAAGCCGGATATATTAAACCATAATACCGAGACAATATCCCGGCTTTACAGAATCGTCCGCCCGCAGGCTCATTACCGGCAATCGCTTGAAGTGATCAAATATTCCAAGAAGTTCGGCGCAATCACAAAGTCCGGAATTATGGTTGGTATCGGTGAACGGTTTGAAGAGGTCTTGCAGGTTATAAGCGATTTGAAAGAGGCGGATTGCGATATAATGACAATCGGTCAGTACCTTCAGCCGACCAGACGGCATCTTCCGGTAGACCGTTACGTTACGCCGGAAGAATTCAAAAAATATAAAGACTTTGGTATGCAGCTTGGTTTCAGACACGTTGAATCGGGTCCGCTTGTCAGAAGTTCTTATCACGCAGCAGACCATGTGAATTGAACATTTGTTATATAAATTACGTGTAATTAGAGAGTGTTGCATCATTACCGAAAAATGTCCATATTCACTGTCATGCCGAAACCCCGAAAAAGGGGCCACGTAGTGGCAGGCAGGATAAGTTAAGGGCGAAGGAAAAAATTATGCAACGTTCTCAATCAATAAAAGAATCCTTAAACATAGGTGGATATAAAGATGGGTTTAGAAACAAAACTTGGCGATGGTGTTTTAACCACGCAGTTAGATAAATTAATTAACTGGTCAAGAAAAAATTCTTTGTGGCCTATGCCGTTTGGAACTGCATGCTGTGCAATCGAACTCATGGGTACGCTTGCTTCGCGGTATGATCTTGCCCGGTTCGGCATGGAACGGTTAAGTTTTTCTCCCCGGCAGTCGGACGTCATGATCGTTGCGGGAAGGGTGTCGATAAAAATGATGCCCGTACTTATGAGAATCTGGCAGCAGATGCCCGAACCGAAATGGTGTGTTTCGATGGGAGCATGCGCATCGACCGGCGGCGTTTTCAATACGTATACCTTGATCCAGGGAATAGACCAGTTTCTTCCGGTTGATGTATATATACCCGGCTGTCCGCCCTGCCCGGAAGCGGTCATCGACGGGATGATGAGACTTCAGAGAATCGTCGGCAAAGACACCGTCAAGAACCGGATGGACGAATAATTCAAAGAAATAATTTCGAATTATCCATATCTTTCGAATATCAATCCGGCAGACATTCGTGCCACGTCCCGTTAGGGATGGCTCACACCATGAGCGGTCACTACATGACAACCTTGACACGGTTGAAACGTATGAGGGAACACACGATATCCGGCTATTGATTGTCGGATCGGATATTACAGGTATTAATGCTTTTAATTGAGAGTAATTTTAGTAATGATAATTTATTTAGGATCTTTTTGAAAATCATTTGATTGCATATTGATTATGTTTTTGTATTATGGGTATTTCTAACGGGGTAGACATATTAGTTTATGTTGGTACTATAATCGTTACAGAGGAACGGTACCTTTCCAAAAAAATTTTACAGGAGGAAACGAAAAGTGAGCACCAGAATGCAAGAACTTTCTGACGAGATTGATGAGTATTCTGCTAAAAATTACGGGCGTGTTCCCGATATTGTCCTATCTCATGCCGAAGGGGTAAAAGTTTGGGATGTTAGTGGTCAAATGTATATCGACATGATTGCTGGCTATTCAGCGCTCAATATGGGACACAATCATCCTCGAATTAGGCGTGCTTTAACAGGAGCTATGAACAGGGGCCTTGTTATGTCTCCTCATTCGTTTAGAAATGAGCCGGAAGCGGGTTATTACAAGGCGCTTTGCGATGTCTCTGGTATGGCAGCCGTTCTCCCTCTCAATGCAGGGGTTGAGGCGTTTGAAGCCGCAGTAAAACTTGCACGAAAATTTGGGCATACGGAACTAGACATACCACAGAACAAGGCTGAAATTATTGTGGCAAAAAACAACTTCCATGGCCGAACGCTTGCAGCAATTAGTGCCTCTTCAAACGAATCGCATCGCAAGAACTTCGGTCCCTTTTTGCGAGGATTTAGAAAAGTTCTTTTTGGCGACGCCGAAGCCATGCGAAGTGCTATTTCAGAGAGAACTGCCGCAGTTATTATTGAGCCGATCCAGGGTGAGGGTGGAATCAATATTCCTCCCGCAGGCTATCTCACAGAAGTAAAAAAGATGTGTAAGGCTGCAGGCCCACTCTTTATTCTGGATGAGATTCAGACCGGGTTTGGAAGAACGGGCAAAATGTTCGCGTATATGCACGAAAATGTAAAGCCCGACGCTCTCTTAGTCGGAAAATCTGTAGGTGGAGGCATGTATCCGGTATCTGCACTTCTTCTTTCGGAAAAAGTTAAAGACGTGCTTCAGCCTGGAGATCATGGTAGTACATGGGGAGGTAATCCATACGCATGTACGATAGGCTTGGAGTCTATACGCATTCTTCAGGAAGAGGGGCTTGTAGAAAATTCAGCCACTCTTGGCACATACCTTCTGGAGCAACTTAAATCTCGTATTGGTGGCCTATCTAGTGTCACCAATATAAGGGGTAGAGGGCTTTTTGTCGCAATAGAGTTTGAAGCGGGCACTGTAAGCGCCAAAGAATTGTGCATGAAACTACTGAAACCCGTCAAACCTACCAAACCCAACGGACCCAAAATGGCTGGGTTACTTT
>JADFON010000337.1 GCA_022562855.1 Candidatus Zhuqueibacterota bacterium
GTTGTCCTCATCCACGACGGTGAATTCGTCAAAAGCAAGCTGCTTAGCATGCTCGATGAAGCTCAGTCCGACTGCCGTCCCACTGTTTATAATCTGAGTCTCCATGAGTGTTCTGTTCCCTTCTAAAATTGACTGGTTCATTGAAAGAGCCGTGAGGGAAAAAATAATCACAGCGCCCATTACCAATAGTGTCTCGCCGGTCTGCATACTTGTGCCCTTCTTTTTGGTATTAGTTTTTTCCCTCGGTCGCAAAGGCGATTTCAGAACATGTTGTCTCGCCCGAACGAATGCGCTCCATACCCGATTCGCGAAGTGACAGCATTCCATTATCATGAGCCATTTCCCGTATCTTTTCTTCATCGATATTTTCGGACATTTCAAAAATCGCCTTCCTGATATCGGGCGTAAACATAAGCGCTTCATGGATAGCAAGCCTTCCGGAGTATCCGGCATTGCAGTCTTCACAGCCGGTGGCTTTGTAAAACTTGATTTTTGTTATTTCTTCTTCCGAAAACCCGATCGCTATCGGGACTACGGGATCAATATTCTTTTCGACCTCTTTGCATTTTTTACACAACCTTCGAATGAGTCTCTGCGCTACAACAATGTTAACGGCATACGCTATCAGGAAGGGTTCAATTCCCATTTTGTAAAGACGCGAAACAACACTTGCGGCATCGTTCGTGTGCAATGTGGAAAACGTTAAGTGCCCGGTATTTGCCAGTTTGAACGCTATTTCCGCAGTAATCCTGTCCCTCATTTCGCCGACCATTACGATATCGGGGTCATGCCGCAATATTGAACGGATCGCCTGTTCAAAATCCATTTTCGGATTGATTTTTAACTGACGGGAACCAGAAATGAGATATTCGACCGGATCCTCAACGGTAAGCACATTCAATTCTGGTGTCATAACGGTGCCGAGGGCTGCTATTAACGTTGTGCTTTTACCGCTTCCGGTCGGTCCGGTTAAAATGACCAAACCTTGCGGCTGGTTAATCGCTTTGACAAAATCTTCGTGCGCCTTTTGCAAAAGACCGAGTTTTTTCAAATCGGTAATAACCTTGCGGTCGTCAAGTATCCGGACAACAATGCTTTCAAGTTTTCGCTCATATTCTACACCGATTACCGGTAATATCGAAACCCGGAACCTGATCAGAACACCATCTATTTTTCTCTGGAAATATCCATCCTGGGCTATATCGCGGTCAAACCTGTTTACATTTTTGGATCTGTCTTTTATAACTGCGGCTACCGATTCGGCTTTTGTCCCGGATTGTTTGTGCCAGAGAACAAGTTTGCCGTCTATCCTGAAACAAAAATCAACCTGTCTGCCCGTTTTCGGAACAAAATGAATATCGCTGGCTCCAGCCCTCACCGCCTCAACAAAACATCCCTCGATCAAATTTGTCAGCCTGCTTTTATGAATTTCAGTATCAATTTCCGTCTCGTTGATGTCTTCTTTTTCGTATTCGGAATTATCCTGATCATCATCTAAGTTTTCGAATTCTTCAAGATATTCGTTCGTTGACGGCAAAATTCTATTCATTAAATCCTGTATTATTTCGTTCCGGCAATATTGCACCTCGTACTGGGCGTATCCGAGAGCCGAGGCTATTACCTGTATCGCCTGGCAGGTCGGGTCTGAAGCCGCGATAAGAATCGTATTATCGTCAGACGCTGATATACTGTAGGGGAAAATTCCATACTCTCTCGCAGTTTTTCTCAATCCGTCATTTAAGGAGGCAAAAAAGCTCTTTACTAATGCGCTTCCCTTTTCCTGCAAAGCTCCATTACTCAGGTCAACTTCGCTAAAAGCGTACATATCGGCAATTTCGCGGTATACTATATGACGGCTCACCTTGAAATCGTTGATCAGAATGTCACCAAGTTTCCGCCTGTTATCAGTTGATTGGAAATTCTGTTTTTCTATCGCCTGGTCAAGGATTTCCCTGGTGATAAGATTTTTTTTCAGAAGTCTTTCGCCGATTCGGCTTCCCGTGATCTTTATTTGAGCTTGTGTCTGCATTTTCTTATTTGTAGTACAATTCTCCATCGGTTATACACCGTTAATAGTTCATCCCCGGCATTTTTGGACTCATTACCGCCGTTTCGGATGATATTATTGTCAGCCCGATAACTATCAGAACTATTACGACCGAAACGACAACGTTTACCCAATCGATAAATGATTTCAATTTGTATGACGTCTCTTTTTCGTAATAATTCGCCAGTTGTAGAGACGACTTTTTCAATGTACCCGAATCTGCGCCGGAGCGGAATCTCGAAAGTGCGGTTTTCGTGAAGACGCCGGAAGCCTCCAGTGATTCAACAAGACCGCTTCCCTCTTTGACCATTTTTGGAATGGCAACGGATATTATCTGGGATTCTATAAATTTGTTCCTGCACGCTTCTGCCGCTATCCTGATGACTTTTATATTGTCACCGGATTCGCTGTACAAAACGTGAAAAACGCGCGAAAATATTTCAATGCTTGTCTTATGCAACAGACCGCCTATATAGAACAGCCTGATAACAAATTTGTCAAACTGATACCGTCCTTTTTCACTCTTGAAAACCTTCACCAGGACTATCAACGTCAGACTAAATCCTATCAATAGCGCCGTCAGGTTCCTCTGTAAAAACTCGCTTATCGCCATTGTAGAAGCAGTCAAAGGAGGAACTTCTATGTCAAATTGTGCAAACAGACCGGTTGTTTTCGGGAAGATATATACGACATAAAAAATCACCGCAGCAACCATAAAAAGCATGATGACCCCCGGCATAATGAGCGTTTGGCGGAGACTTTTTTTGAACTCTTCGTTTCGTTCCAAAAACCGTGCGGTGCTCTCATAAACTCCAGCCATATCACCGCTGGTCGAGGCAACACCCAGCATATAAGCGGGAAATTTTCCAAATATTTTTTGATGCTTGTCAAATACCTCTTTGCCGTCTTTTCCTTCTTTGAGATCAGCCCGTATCTCCCGGATAGCTTTCTTTAACGACTTGTTCTCAGTGTCCATATTCATTATTTGCAATATCTCATCAAATGGAAGTTTTTCTCTGAGGAGATCCGCACAGATTCGGATAAAAATGACAATATCTTTATAAGAAGGAGTCAGGTTTAGCGAAT
>JADFON010000338.1 GCA_022562855.1 Candidatus Zhuqueibacterota bacterium
CATTTATATTATAGATTACATCTAGAGAATTAAACCCTTCTGAATATCCCATTATCGCAATTTTCAATAAATATTTATTTTTTCTTATTTTTTGGATTGCCACAATTGTTGGTTTGTAATTAGGATAGTCAAAATTGATTATACTATGTAAATCATCATAAGGGTATTTAAAAAAAAGGCGCTCGTTTGAGCGCCTTTTTTTATAGCCAATAAGTTTTTTTTGAAACTCTTTTCGGTTGGTGAATCAGTTGGAGCACACCTGTCCCATTTTAAAGGAGTGTGCCGTGTCGAGACAATTACGAATTGGCTTATATCATTCTTTCTGCGTGATGATCTTTTGAAATTCTTCATCCGTTACGTTGAGCAATCCGGTAGCGGGGAGGCGTTTTGTCAGGATGAGCCAGTTTTCGTCCGCTTCAAATATTTTCTTGAACATCGGAAGCGACCGGTCGACCATTTTAGCATTCGCCAGGGCGATCGCATGCCAGTATTGGATCTCGATGTTATCCGGGTAGAGTTCTTCGGCGGTTCCGTAAGCCTCAAGCGCTCCTTCAACATCGTTTATTTCCATCGCAACGTCACCCTTGTTCATGTATTCGTAAGCCCGGTGCACTTTTAGCAACCTCTTTATTTCCAGAATCGGTGTTTCGTGGTCCTCGATTCTCAGGTCGATGAGCCTGTCTTCCCACACTTTTCCAGAGGATACGCCTTTGACTACGAGCAGGGCGGCGGACTGTTTACCGCGGATGTCGCCGCCTTCTTTTTGTGCGGCTTCGAGAGCGGCGACCATCCGTTCGGCTAACGGTCCTTCAGCCTCCCGGAACGCCTTTGACATTGCAGACCAGACGCCGTCGCTAAGCATTAGGTTAGCCTGAACAGAAAAATTTTCACCAACATAATGCCCGGCTTCAGGTATACATTTCTCACCGGTAAAAGCCGCAACATTTCCCTTTGCGTCAATAATCGCCAACTGTCTGACATCCCTTCCTTCATCCGCCTTTATCATTTCGTCGAGGACTTCCTGTGCCGATTTTCCTTCTTTCAGGAGTTTCAGACCGTTCGGACCGAAAGAGACATTTACAAACGACTGTGTCGCAATTGCTCCAACCCCTGCTTCCGCCCAGGCGACAAGCGAACCGACAGCGAACCAGTGAGACTGCACCGCCACGCCCATTTCGCCTGTGTCAGGGTCGCGGGCGACGATAGAATACGTGTGGGCTAACTTATTCGAAAAAACGCCTTGCGCTTGAATTTCTCCGGATATGATAAAACTGAAGAATACTAATGTAAAGCAAACGTACCGTTTCATTTTTCTGCCTTTCATACTATTTTTTTTGATTTATTTTATCATCTTATCAAGCTGTTTAATCATTTCCAATATGACGGTATACGTATAGGTCATAGCCAATGGCTGTATCTTATCCATCGCATCGTTTTCGGAATGCATATTCGTGAAAATTACCGGTGTTCCTGCCGGTTTATATGCGTCCAAACCATTATATGCAAGCCAGAACTCCCGAACTTCACCAAGGGGACCGACACCTATCGAAATATTCTCTATATCCGCCCGCTGAAAACTGATGTCGTCACCCCCTCCGTATCTCGGAAACAAAATAAAGCCGATGTCGTTTTTCATGGCGACTGATTGCGCCAATTCGTAAAGACGGTGCATCCCGGTGGAAGCCGTCGGACCGAACATCATCGTATCGCCGTATCCGTTGACGTCAAGATTTATCATCGATACGATTGGGTCGTCTTTGTGGGTTTCGATGAATTGGGCTGAACCGATAAGACCTCGTTCCTCGACATCGAACCATACGATTCTCAGCCGGTTATTGAATGTTTCGTTTTTTAAAGCCTCTGCCACCCGTGTCAGGATTATCGAAGACGCACCGTTATCGACTACGCCGCTGCCAACGGTTACTTTATCATAATGGGCGCCGAGAACAAAGTCCTTTGCGCCGGAGCCAAACGTCACCACCAGGTTTCTGCCGTTTACCGTTCCTCGTCTGCTTTCAGCCGTAAACGGTTCTATTTCATAAGCGATCTCCTTTTCGGAAAGGATAGTGGTCAGGGCTTCGAGACGTTCGGCATTTGTTTTATCTGCCAGCAGTTTCAGGTCGTCAAGTAATCCCGGAAGGGGTTTTATATCAGGGTTCTGTGCATATAATGCATCACTGCCAAACAGTCCGATAATGAGCAATACTTTTATTATCAGTCCGGTCTTAATTTTCATTTCCCATCCTCGTATAAGTTTAACTTTCAATAACAAGCATGAATATATGAATTAATTACTATTCATCAAATATATTCTTTTCCGGAACGATTTGTACGCCGGAAGTTCAAAATAATCAAGGAGTAAGAGTATAATTCGAAATATGATAAAGTTTGAAATCAATGTTTATTTTTCTTGTAAGTATTATACAATTTTTGTAGATTTTTTATCATAGTAGGAAAACGTGATAAAAATCTGTTAAATAAAGGGAATTCAACTAATATTTGGCGCCATGTAGTGGTATATACGAATTGAATATTAACTAAAGGATAGAGTGTGTCTGAAGAATCCGACGAGCAATTAATAAGCAAACGTAGAGCGATTCAAAAAATTGCGCTTTTACCTTCGATTCCTGTGGTTTTGCAGAAGATCATCGAAACTTCAAGCGATCCGACAGCATCCGCACACGATCTCCAGAAAACGATCATCAAAGATCAATCAATTTCGGTAGCGATACTAAAGCTGGCAAATTCCGCTTATTATGGGTATGTGCGCGGTGTTGATGATGTTGAACGTGCGGTCATCATTATCGGGTTTAACACTGCGGTGAGCATCGCCATCAGTGTGTCGGTCCTGAAATCGCTGTCCGATAAAATGGACAGCCAGGAATTCAGCAGGGAGGATTTTTGGATACACACTATTGCCAGCGGAGAGGCTGCCAGGATACTCGCGCAGAAAATGAATTATGAGTTTTTATCAAGAGCGTATATTATCGGGTTAACACACGACATAGGGAAAGTCGTTTTATCGTTTATTGACCCCGCTGAATTTGACGACGCAGTTTTTGAAGCAAGGGCGGTAGGCAAACCCCTGTACGTTTGCGAAAACGCAATATTTAATTTTAATCA
>JADFON010000339.1 GCA_022562855.1 Candidatus Zhuqueibacterota bacterium
ACCTGTTTTATAACTTCTTAGTAGTATAAATAAAAGGACTTATAAGGTATAAATTTATTGAAATTTTATGAAGACCAGGGATTAACAGATAAAGTGTTGGAATTTGTCGACAAATATATTGCACTGAAACCTGATGATATTGACGCACGATTGATAAAAGTTGACGCTTTGAAAGAAACGAATCGAATTGACGATGCAATTGCAGAACTTGATAACATTAGTAAAATGCGACCTGCGGACCCTCAGTATATAGTCGCCATTGCTGAAATGTATTTTATCGAGAAGAATAATCTGCGCCGGGCAATGACAGGTGTACAAAAGGCAAGAGGAGTTAATGCAAATTATGGTCCGGCAAATTTGATGATCGCTAACATAATCGTTGAAGTGATTGACAATGCAATGGAAAGAAAAGGAATATCTGCACCTGATTATGATGATAAATTGGTAGGTGAGATTGCAGTTTCATATTTTGTGGACGCTTCAAAAGACCCGAACACAAAATCTGAAGCAGATACAAGAGAGAATTTTTATCGGGAAAATTACACAAGAACGGATGCTGATAAATTTATGAAAAAAGGAGTGGAAAGACCTGAAAATACTCCGGAATACGATTGGATATGGAGGTACAAGAAGTAGAACGATGAAAATCATCATTGGCTGCGATCACGCAGGATACAATTTAAAAATATTTTTATTAAAGTACTTAGAGAAAGAATCCATAGAAGTCGATGATATAGGCACGGATTCTGATGAAGCAGTTGACTATCCCGATTATGGATATAAAGTCGCAAGAAGTGTAGCAAGCGGCGTGTATGACCGGGGGATTCTGATTTGTGGCTCGGGTGTTGGTATGTCGATTGTTGCAAATAAAGTAAACGGTATAAGAGCGGCGCTTGTGATGTCGGCTGAACAGGCTGAGATGAGCAAAAAGCATAATGATGCGAATATATTGGTTTTTGCGGGCAGGATGATAGACGATAATACTGCACAGGACGCTATGCACAGGTGGCTTCACACGGAATTTGAGGGCGGCAGGCATTCACGCAGGGTTCACAAAATACATGACTTGGCAAAGATGGAGAACTGAATTATATATTGTTTATTGTTAATAAGGTACGATAGACTGCTCATAAATAAATCTAAATTTTCCGGTATTGAGTTTTTTCACTTCATAAGTTCCATCCTCATTTTGTTCCAGTCCAAATAATGAGACATTGATGTACTCCCAGTTAAAATCTGTCGATTTGGAGATTTTCAATGCGATTCAGGGAGAAATATCCCGTCTGAATTCATCGTTGGAATTAATCGCCTCTGAAAATTTTGTGAGTACCGCTGTGCTTGAGGCAGCCGGATGCGTTATGACAAATAAATATGCCGAAGGCTATCCGGGAAAGCGGTATTACGGCGGATGCGAGTTTGTCGACCAGGCGGAAAACCTGGCACGGGATCGGGCAAAAAAGCTGTTTGATGCTGAATATGTAAACGTCCAGCCGCATTCCGGTGCACAGGCAAACATGGCGGCATATTTTGCAGTATTGAAAGAAGGAGATACAATACTCGGTTTGGACCTTGCGCACGGAGGTCATTTAACGCACGGAAGCCCGGTCAATTTCTCAGGGAAGCTCTTTCGCTCTGTGCCTTATGGAGTAAAGAAAGAAACCGGGATGTTAGATTACAACGAGTTAGCTGATCTTGCGGAAAAAGAAAAACCGAATTTAATTCTCGCCGGTTTCAGCGCATATCCCCGGGCGCTTAATTTTGCTAAATTCAGGGAAATCGCGGACAATGTCGGTGCTTTTTTGGTTGCAGATATTGCTCATATCGCCGGACTGGTAGCTGTTGGAGAACATGAGTCTCCGGTTCCCCATTGTGACATTGTTACCACAACAACACACAAGACTCTCCGAGGTCCGCGGGGCGGAATGATAATGGTTGGCTCGAAATATGCCGACAAAATAATTACCGACCCATGGACAGGGAAAGAACGAAAATTGCGGGGCGCTATAGCAAGCAGAGTCTTTCCGGGTTCTCAGGGAGGTCCGCTAATGCATATAATTGCAGCAAAAGCGGTGGCGTTCAAAGAAGCTTTGACGAAAGAATTTACCGAGTATATCAAGCAGGTCGTTCTTAATGCTAAGACCCTCGCAGACGCCCTGTCGGAAGGGGGTTATTGCCTTGTTTCGGGTGGCACTGATAATCACTTGCTATTAGTCGATTTATCATCAAAGGGCATAACCGGCAAAGATGCTGAAGAAGCGTTAGAAGATTCCGGGATTACCGTAAACAAGAATATGGTGCCTTTTGATAAACAAACACCGATGGTTACAAGCGGAATAAGGATAGGGACGCCTGCGCTTACATCACGTGGGATGAAGGAACCGGAAATGGTAAAGATCGGTAATTTAATTTGCAATGTACTTGGCGGCTTAGGTAATAAATCGCTTTACAAATCGACGCTTTCCGAGGTAAAGGATCTATGCAGGGAATTTCCGCTATATAGCTCTTAGGAATCCCTTTGCAGACGAAATAAACAGATTGAGGCAGTTCATTTCTGCGGGACTAAAATCAAAAAATCGGGGTTATCATGAAATGCCCATATTGTCAAAACCTGGATGACAAAGTTATCGACTCACGCGTTGTTCGTGACGGTGGAGCAATACGCCGCAGGCGCGAGTGTACGACATGCGATCGAAGGTATACGACCTATGAATATATTGAAAATGTAACGCACACCGTTGTTAAAAGAGACGGTCGGAGAGAGGATTTTGACAGACAAAAACTGGAACAGGGCATTAAGCTCGCCTGCTCGAAGCGGTCAATCTCATTTGACACTATTCAAAGTGCTGTTGATTCAATAATTGAAAAATTACACAGTCTTCATCTAAAAGAAATTCCTCACCAGACAATTGGTCAAATGGTAATGGATGAATTAAAGAATATCGATCATGTCGCTTATGTTCGTTTTGCGTCCGTTTACCGCCAGTTTGAAGCCAAGGAAGACTTTGTCCGGGAAGTACGAGAAATTGAAAAAGACGAATCGAAATAAATCCTCAATCTATTATGCTTTCCTTTTATTCCTCACGAATATGTCCACCCATAAATAAAAACC
>JADFON010000340.1 GCA_022562855.1 Candidatus Zhuqueibacterota bacterium
TCTTCAACCAATCTTCGCTCCTTGGAATAATCAGCTTGAACAGTATAATATGCATTTTGCAGCATTGAAGTCTTTTCTGCCTCTTTATCTTCCTGATCATTACCAAATCTCTGCGTATAACGTCCTAATACTCTATATGATTTATAAGTAAGCTGTGGATTATTTTCAGAATTGAATAACGAATAAGAATATATATAGCTGTTAAACTTCTGATAATTATAAGAACCTGAAAACAAGATATCAGTATTCTTGGTGGGAGAAATAATTACTTTACCCGTACCTGTAATATCATGTCGTTCAACATTTTGCTTAGCATCTATTTTTTCAAGATCATGATTTGTCATGACCTTTTCAGGAACGGAAAGACCCGTACCCGCTATGTATGAAACCGGAATTTGTGACAAGTAATCTCCTTCTTATGTACTGATTGCCGAAAAATGTTATTCGCCGGGAAAATATACTTCACGGTTATTATAATAACCGCAGTTTGGACATGCGCGATGTGTTTCCTTAGACTGATGGCAGTGCGGACATTCCATCAAGACCTTTGGGGTTAATTTCCAATGTGTTCTTCTTTTATCACGGCGCGATTTCGAAGTTTTTCGTTTGGGTAATGCCACCTATAACTCCTTTTATTATAATGGGCTGAATCAAAATCCGTACATTGAATCCGTTATGAAAAAAATATTTTTGATAGATATCACGTTATGATTTTTTAATTTATTTCAGTGTTAGTATGCGGTTAAAATTGCAGTTTTTTGAGCGCTTCCCACCGGGGATCTTCTGCAGTATGCTTACAATCACACTGTTTTTCATTCAGATTGGCGCCACAATTCGTACATAATCCTTTGCATGATTCGCGGCATAATAATTTCATCGGTAAATTCAGTATTATGTTTTGGCGTATATCGTCTGTTAAATCCGCAGTATCCGTGTTAGCCGGTAAGAGACAGAGACCGTCCTGTTGATTTTCCGGGGCTAAGGAAGGATCTTCCGTATAAATGAGCTTTGTCTCAACAGAGCATCGATGGTCATAATTTTTCAGGCATCTGTCACACGTAAGTCTTGCGTTCGTATTTGTATTTATCGTTATATAATAATTTATTCCCTGCACATCGATAAATACATTCGAATCGAGATCTTCGAAAAACTGTGAGCTGTCTAAACCGTAAACAGATACAGGTTCAGAAATAGAAAATGAATGCTCCCCTTCTCCAAGACCCAGCAGCTTAATTTCCATTTTCTAAACCCCCTTTATGCGAACGAATATATACCGCTGAACGGGGCAATATTACTGAAAAAAGTAATGTATCTCGATATTTGCATTCTCATCGGAATCGCTTGCATGAACCAAATTATTCTGCTTACTTTCCGCTAACTGCCCCCTGATCGTTCCCGGATCTGCTTCTGCGGGGTCTGTTGCTCCGATCACATCGCGCAGATGTCTGACTGCATTTTCATGCTCAAGATGCATTACAAAAACGGGACCCGATGTCATAAACTCGATTAAATCGCCAAAAAATGGTCTTTCTTTGTGAATTGCGTAAAATCTTTCCGCTTTTTCCACTGACAATTGTGTAAACCGAACGTCGATTATTGTAAAACCCTCTTCTTCGAGCCGTTTAATCACTGTCCCCATCAGTTTCCGCCTTATACAGTCCGGTTTCAGAATCCCTAACGTCCGCGCCATGTATCCGTTTCCTCACTACATTCTAAATTATTCAAAAATATTTTGCATATCCCGCACATCTTTATCAATACGGTAAACTTACAAATATAAACAAAATCTTGTGGATTTAAAAGCTAATTATGGAGATTTTTGCGAACATCTCCGGTATCGGGTTATAACTCTCATTTTAAAACTTTTTGGACTGATACGCCGATATCCGCCGGGTTATCGACAACCGTTATTCCCGCCGATTTGAGAGCAATTTTCTTTTCTGCAGCCGTTCCTTTCCCTCCGGCTATAATGGCTCCCGCATGTCCCATTCTCCTGCCCGGAGGAGCGGTAGCCCCTGCAATAAAACTCACTATCGGCTTTTCGAAACCTGTCTTTACATATTCCGCAACTTCTTCTTCTGCGGTTCCGCCAATCTCCCCGATGATTACAACCGCATCCGTTTTATCATCCTCCCGGAATATTTTTAACAAATCCACAAAGTTTGAACCGATAACCGGGTCACCGCCGATTCCTATACATGTGCTTTGTCCAATATCGAGTTTTGTAAGTTGGTCAACCGCTTCATAGGTAAGAGTCCCGCTTCTCGAAATAAGTCCTACTCTTCCCGGTTTATGTATCGCGCCGGGCATAATCCCGATTTTCGATTCTCCCGGAGAAATAATCCCCGGGCAGTTCGGACCGATCAAAACACTGTCGCTGTGGGTGAGGGTGGTTTTTACCCGCATCATGTCCGCAACCGGAATTCCCTCGGTGATGGCGACCACCAGTTCGATACCAGCATCGACGGCTTCCATGATCGAATCCGCTGCAAATGCCGGCGGTACAAAAATCATCGTTGCGTTACAGCCAGTTTCCTCACGGGCCTCCACCACGGTGTCAAAGATCGGTACTTTATCATCAAAGAGCTGTCCTCCGCGACCGGGGGTTACCCCGGCGACAACATGGGTGCCATACTCCAGGCATCCCCGGGTATGGGTGGCGCCGGAGTTTCCGGTGATCCCCTGGACCAGCAGGCGGGTATCGTTGTTGACCAGAATCGACATGGGGAAAAGTGAAAAGTGAAGAGTGAAAAAGTGGGAAAAGGATGAAAACAAATAATCAGGCGATGGCTGCGACGGCTTTTCTTGCTGCATCACCGAGATCGCTGGCGGTGATGAGATCGATGCCGGATTCTTCGAGCAATGTACGTCCCTGCTCGACATTCGTTCCCTCAAGTCGAATGATCAGCGGTAAATTCATTTCGATTTCATTGGCCGCATTGATGATTCCCTGGGCGATCACGTCACATTGCATGATGCCACCAAAAATGTTCACCAGGATGGCTTTCACCTTGGGGTCGCCAGCCAGAATACGGAAGGCTTCGCGCACCTGTTCTTCCGTAGCACCACCACCTACGTCCAGAAAGTTAGCCGGTTCACCGCCATAATG
>JADFON010000341.1 GCA_022562855.1 Candidatus Zhuqueibacterota bacterium
TCCTTTTATCACAAAATTTCTATATTATTTCTCTTCCTATCTTTCTTACCCCTGTCACAATGTGGAATTATATTTGGTCCGGAATCTCCAGGTTTCACTGTCCTGCCTATTGATGGCAAGATTGATTTTTCAATTGTTGAAGATTATGAAGACTATGAAGCGATAGGCGAACCCTTTATAAAACTATCAATGGTTACGGAAAAGCATTATGGCTGCCTCGGTTATTCTATTAACGCAAATATCAATATTGTCGGGAATAACGTTATTGTACGCATTTTTGGAATTAAGACACCGCTTGGTGCTTGCGCTACAGCAATATCACCGGCACATTTTTTTGATAAATTAAATCTTGGGGGTGGAAAATATAACTTATTGTTTTTTTACAAGGAGACTGTAGACAGTTATTACTTGACAGTTACTGACTCAAGTATCCACGTTGAACAGAATAAGGCAGATTTTACGTCGACAAAACAAGAAATGTATTGGAGATATCCCGAAAAATCATTTTCCTATTTCTCAGGTATTAGTGATAGCAGTATAATTGCATATGAAGATTTTCTCGATACACTAACTACCAATCTTCCTATTACAGAATTTCAATTCCCGGATTTTGGTAAAAATCCTTTCGAAAATTCAAATCGGGGTCAACATGTTGTAGATTTTCCTTCTATATATTTCAAATATGAAAATGAAGAAGACTTTGAAAAAGCCGGTGCTCTTTTGAAATCGTACACAGAAAATGTAATTGGAAATAATTTGACAGTATCCTTAACAATTATTAGCTGGAAAAACAGACGGTTTACCGCAAGGCAATTTATGGAGTGGTAATTCACAAATAGAAAAATTCAACTTTCGTTTTAATCTTTTTCTTTTAATTCTCCAATTATCCTCACTTCTTCGTTCAAACATTCTATATCCTGCGGGGTAATGGGCAGGTTTAGCTTGGAAATGTCGAAGCTCAATTGAGGAAAATTTAGACTGATCCCTCTTTCACGCAAAGCCGGAATATTTTTGACCAGTTTTAGAATGGTTCGCACTAACGAACTTTCAATGTTACATTCACATTTGAGGTTATTACCTTCAATTTTGAAATCCTGAAAACTGCACTGCATACTTTTTCCCAGTGGATAGTCAAATAGAAACATCAGTTTACCATCCTCGTAACGAAAATCGTAAATTTTCAATGTGCCTACCGGCAGCAGGACGTGCGAAAGCTCTTTTCCCTTCAGCAGTTTTTCCAGATCCTCTTTGTAAAGTCTTATTTCCATAATTTATAAGTTTGAGTACTGGATATACTTATTCTCAAACCCCAAAAAAAGGGGCGGACAGGAATGTCTGAGCTACTCAGCAATCATCAATTACCGTTATTACTCTTATACCGGTTTGAAAAGACGATAATTCACTAATAGGATTTTGCTTTAGGTTTTATTACATTTTCCGGTTATTTTAATATACGGTTTAAATACAAAAATGTATGCGTCATTTTAGAATTTTTGGGATTTTTCTTTAGTGAACAGCAACAAAAATATACCGGATGAAATTCCTGCCGGGACAAAGAGCTTGAGAAAACGGGTATTTGCCTGGATGCTGGAGAAAAACGGCGCGAATATCGACAAAGAGTTAAGAGAATATAGGAAATCCCTGTTTGCAGACCTGAGCGGTACCGTTCTTGAAATCGGGCCAGGAACGGGTGATAACTTTGCCTATTATCCTGCCGGTATAACCTGGATTGGGATAGAGCCAAACACCTATATGAGCCGTTATCTCACCAAAAAAGCGCAAGAATTCGGTTTCAAAGTTGATCTTCGGACCGGATTTGCCGAGAAAATCGACGCTCCCGATTCCAGTGTCGATACGGTTGTATGCACACATGTTTTGTGCTCAGTAAACGATCCCCCCGGCGCCATAAGTGAAGTACTGCGGGTTCTCAAGCCCGGGGGGAAACTCTTGTTTTTGGAGCATGTAGCCGCAGAAAAAGGAACCGTATTACGGATAGTACAGCGGTTTATCCGCCCCTTCTGGAAAATCGTGGCGGACGGATGCTGTCCCGACCGTGAGACAGTGTCATTATTGGAAAAATCCGGTTTTGACAAAGTTACAAGTGAAAAATTCAGAATGAAGCCGGTCAGTATCTGCCCCGTCAGCCCCCATGTTTTTGGAACCGCGGTGAAAAAAAAGTGAAAATGGCACAAATCTTTTATTATTTTTAATTACCAAATTCCCGTTTAAAATGAAAAAGAGTGATTGAAAAGACTACCTTAGATTATTTTATTAATAAAAAGAAGAATTGAATAAATTTTGGAGTAAAAAATGTTCGAATCAAGCAATAAGGTTCCGGAACTAAAAAGTATTGACCCGTCGAACCTCGGTGATATGCCGATTGAGGATTTCCGTAAATTCGGATACCAATTGATAGACTGGGCGTGTGATTATTTTGATTCAATCGATTCAATCCCGGTGCTCCCTGATGTTTCTCCCGGCGATATAAAAGCAGCCCTTCCGGAGAAAGCGCCGGAAAGAGGCGAGCCATGTGAAGATATCATCGATGATTTCAAATCTAAAATTTTACCGGGCGTCACCCATTGGAATCATCCAAGCTTTCATGCGTATTTTGCAAACACAGGGTCTGCTCCGGGAATATTCGGGGATTTGTTATCTTCGGTTTTGAACATAAATGGAATGCTGTGGAAAACATGCCCCTCCGCTACTGAACTGGAGGAGGTTGTCATCAACTGGGCGAAGGACTTACTTACTATTCCGGATGAATTCTTCGGTATGATCATTGATACGGCTTCCTTAGCATCGCTCCACGCCCTTGCCGCGGCGAGAGAAAACTATGACCGGTTCAATATTCGGGTTAACGGTTTTCAACATAAAGGCGACCGACCCCGTTTCCGGTTGTACTGCTCGGACCAGGCACACTCTTCTATAGAAAAAGCCGCTATTGTCCTGGGAATCGGGCTTGAAAATGTATGTAAGATCGCTACCGACGATCAATTCAGAATGCGTCCTGAAGAATTGAACCGATGCATATCCGAAGACAAAACCAACGGTTTTCATCCGCTT
>JADFON010000010.1 GCA_022562855.1 Candidatus Zhuqueibacterota bacterium
TAATTAACCTGAGCAAGTACAAGTACGATGTGATTTGGACTTCGATTTTATCACTACCAATTGCTCTTTCATTGACAGCAATAATACAGCATAACTTATTAAACAGATTGGGGAAAAAATTATGTGTTACACAAAAATTTGGAAACATTGATGTTTGGAATTATATAACTGATAACCCTGAAGTTATTTGGGTTATTGTGAGAGACATAAACAATGACTTAATGTATTACGGTTATATTGAGGCTTATTCTGATACTTCTTCTAATATTGAAGTATTTCTTCGGAACGTTTCAGTATATAAAAACCTATCAGGTGTAAAATTGTATGATACTGATGGATTATATATACAAAGGGATAGAGAAAATTTAATAATCGAATTTCCAAAAACGCAATAATAAAATTGAGGACATAATTATGGCAGAATTCAAAAAACTCCATGAAGGGTTGGTTAAGAAAGGTGGGGTTAATGACCCACCGAAATCCGAAAAACCTGACATTCAACCTCCAGGTCAAGGCTCGAATCAATGCACAGATCAAGACTCGAATCAAGGCACAGGTCAAGACTCGAATCAAGGCACAGGTCAAGACTCAAGTCAAAACCAAAACCAAACCAACACTTCAAGTAACCAAACCAATAATCAGAATTCTAATTCAGATTAATTAGCGATAATATTTCAGGTATTTTCTTTTTAACATAAGATTCAAAAAATAATATTGGTTTTTTGATAAGATCAGATATTAATTTTTAGGGCAAATGTTTTGAAAAATAGTTCAAAAAACATTTGCCTTTTTCGTTGTAAGGATTATATTCAGGGTGCGCTATTTCCTAACTAAAATTTCCCATATTCTAACCTGACAGGCAGCGATAAACGTGATATTTCCAATTGATTTCAGCAAATACAAACCCCTCGTTTTCAACCTTGACCAAGACAAGCTAACACCGGATTTAAAAGACCGGCTTATTACCAATATCGATCTGGTCCGGGACGCCATTATCTTTTTTACCGCTTATGCAAACGCAAGAGGTCTTGGCGGACACACCGGCGGCGCGTATGATATTGTGCCGGAGGTGTTGATAGCCGACGGTTTTATGCGCGGCAGCGACAAGGTCTACCCTGCGTTATTCGATGAAGCGGGTCACCGGGTAGCGATACAGTATTGCATGGCGGCGTTGGACGAAGGGGTTCCGGGGATGTCGCTTGAGGACCTTCTTCATTACCGTGAACACGGCAGCGGTCTTCCCGGTCATCCCGAACTCGACCTCAAACGGGGAATTAAATTCAGTTCCGGGAGATTGGGTCATCTTTTCAGCCACGTGAACGGGGTCGCCGAGCAGTTCCCCGGCAAACACTTCGTACTATTCGGTTCCGACGGCGCTCAGCAGGAAGGAAACGACGCCGAATCCGCCCGTTATGCCGTTGCGCATCAGTTGAACGTAACGCTCATTATCGACGATAACGATGTTACAATCGAGGGAAACCCGAGTTCGTATCTGCCCGGTTTTGACGTAGGAAAAACGCTTGCGGGTCACGGCATGACCGTGGATACCGGAGACGGCGAAGATATCGACGGGTTGTATTCGAGAATCGTCAAAGCATTTCGTACCGACGGTCCCGTCGCCCTTATCAACAAACGGAAAATGGCGCCGACCGTCGCGGGTATAGAGAGTTCTACAAAAGGTCATGACGCCATCCCGGTTCCGGCAGCCATCGATTACCTGAGGAAGAAAAACCTGGATGAGGCGGCGTCGATGCTCGAATCTGCGCGAAAGCTTTCCTCAACGGAGGTATATCTCGGCAGTACACCGGAGTTCGATAAAAACAGGGTGCAGTTTGGCAAGACAGTCTGCAGCATTCTCGAAAAACTGGAGCCGGAAGAAAGAAAGAAAACGCTGGTCATCAGCAGCGATCTTGGCGGTTCATGCGGTTTGAATTTGATCGGTGATCAATTCCCCGAAATCTACCGGCTGGGCGGGGTTATGGAACGGAACAACTATTCCACCGCAGCCGGGTTTGGATCACGCTCCGGGTACCAGGGGATTTTCGGTACGTTTTCCGCATTTAGTGAAATGGTGGTCTCCGAAGTCACCATGGCGCGTCTCAATAACGCGAACGTTCTGGCGCATTTCTCCCATGCGGGTGTGGACGATATCGCCGACAATACGTGCCACTTCGGGATCAATATATTTTCGGTTGACAGCGGTCTGCCGGAAGGAGACACCACACGTCTTTATTTCCCCGCCGACACATTGCAAATGCAGGCAGTGCTGGAAAAAATATTCCATGAGCCGGGGCTGAGATTTGTATTCTCGACCCGGTCTGCCGTTCCTTTTATATTGAAAGAAGACGGCAGCAGGTTTTTTGAACCGGATTCGGGTTACCGGTTCGACCCGGACAAGGATGAGATAATCAGATCCGGGACGGCGGGTTATGTCGTTTCGTATGGCGAAATGCTGTACCGGTCACTGGACGCGGTTGAAAAGTTGAGGAAGGAAAACATCGACATCGGTCTTATCAATAAACCTACCTTAAACCACGTTGACGAAAATGCAATGAAAACCGCCGGCAGTTCCGGCGCAGTTCTTGTTGTCGAGAGTCAGAATGCCAAAAACGGGCTTGGCGTCCGGTATGGAAGCTGGCTGCTTGAACGGGGATACTCTCCAAAGTACGCATTCCTGGGCACAGTCAGGCAGGGAGACGGCGGCATCGCCGAACAAATCGGGTATCAAGGTCTCTCCCCTGCTGATATCGTTGCTAAAGTCAAGTCGCTTTTGTAATTTCAAGGGCACGGCTCGCCGTGCCCCTACGTAATCATTATAGTTTCCTGCCTGATTTAAAATCCTAAGTTTTGCAACAATATTGTATTATTCTGAAATTTGACAAAAATTGTACTATGACAAATTCAAGCATTTTTTTAGATATCAACGGAGAGATTGCCACACCGAATAAATAGGGGCAGGCGTCGCTAAGCTCCTCGTAACGCAAGCCATCCCTACCGGGACAATGACAAAATGAGCATGTGCGGACCCCAAAAAAGGGGAAGGCTGAGTTTGGGAGTGTGATTAACGCCTAAAATCTTAAAATTTACTTAAGTTCAGTTATATTAATTACTTCCCTCTTTCAAAAACTACCTTCCCGTTGAAGACGGTTATGTCTGCTTGTGTTTCGAGGATTTCTTCTGCGGGGATGGTCATGATGTCTTTCGACAGGACAACGAGGTCGGCAAATTTTCCGGGCGTGATCGAACCGAGAACGTCTTCTTCAAAACCCATATAGGCGGCGTCAAGCGTGTAACTTTTGAGCGCTTCTAAGCGTGTCAACCGTTGTTCGGGATACCATCCGCCTTCTGGGCTGCCTTCGCTGTTCTGCCGGGTCACTGCTGCATGGATACCCATAAACGGGCTGAATCTCCGTCTTCCTTCATCCGACCCGCCGACAATGCGGACACCTTCGTTTAAGAATGTCCTCCACGCATACCCGCCTTTTATCCTTTCCGGACCGATGCGTCTTTCTGCCCAGGGCATATCGAGTGTTGCATGGATCCACTGGAACGAGGCGATCAAACCAAGTTCGGCAAACCGGGGGATGTCCTCAATGGCTACGATCTGCGCATGTTCCACCCGCATCCTGTGGTCGCTGACCTGGACTTCCGCCAACGCTTTTTCGACAGCGTCGAGGACGATCCTGTTGCCCCTGTCGCCTATCGAATGCAGGGCGGCTGTGAAACCGTTTTCGAGGCACGCTATTAACACGCCGTAGACATTTTCCGGTGTAACGCGTATCACACCGATCGCCGGGTTCATCGCTGTATGGTTCGAGTAACGCCGCGCCGCGTGCTCCAAGCGCTCCGTCGATGGACATTTTTACTCCCCGCGCGGTCAGGCGGTGGTTTCCTTCGGCTATTACCGGACCGGCTGAAATAAAATCGTCGAGAATTTCACCCGTTTCCCATATCCGTATATATCCGTTTATCCTGAAATCGAACTCCCCCGCTTCTATCAATTCCCGGTATGCATTTATTGTTGTCACGCTTGTTCCCATGTCGTGTGCGCCTGTGAAACCATACGAGTGTGGCAGTGCAACTGACTTTTTGATTTGTTCGGTCAGGGGTTCGCGCTGTCCCGCCGGGATAACAGCACGGACTATCCTCTGCGCATTTTCGATCAGGATCCCGGTCGGTTCCCCTGTTTCGGTATCGCGTTGTATGACCCCGTCGGACGGGTCGGCTCTATCGCGTGTAATTCCGGCAAGTTCGAGCGCTTTGCTGTTCATCCAGCTTGCGTGGCTGTGCATCCCGACAAATGAAACGGGATTGTCCGGGGCAACCTCATCCAACGCCTCTTTTGTGGGCCAGACTTTGGTCACCCAGTTTTCGTAGTGCCATCCGCGTCCGGTGAGCCATTCACCCGCAGGCAGGGCGTCGACCCGCCGTTTTATCAATGCAAGCGCTTCCTCGATACTGCGCGTGTCGTCAAGTTCCACGATACGGCTTACGTCGGAACCGAGCCCGGCAAAGTGCAAATGCCCGTCGACAAGTCCCGGCACCACGGTCCTGCCGAGAAGGTTAATTGTTATAGTATTCTCCCCTTTGAGGGCGTTTATTTCTTCATTACTGCCTACCGCCAGTATCTTCTCCCCTTTAATAGCGACCGCCTGTGCTTCGGGCTGATATTCATCGACGGTCACGATCTTACCGTTGACGAGTATCAGGTCTGCGGTGTCCACAGTACCGCAGCCTATTGTTAGTGCACAGAGCATTAGTATGCTCATCACGCCTGCATATATTTTCATTGTATTTCCTCCCCTGTTACATGAAAATTACTGTTTTATGTAAATTTCATCGATATATAAAATTTTTGAAAGCACAAAGTAGTCTAGCACAGGTTTATAAGGAAGATATTGCCACGCTTCGCTCGTGGCGTGAGCCATCCCTCACGGGGCAATGACAAATTGAGCCGATCATGTCATTACGAGGACCCCGCAGAGCGGGAGACGTGGTAATCTCTTTTGGTAAAACATCACTAATATATACTAATAGTCGATAGTTATTTAAATGGGCGCTTCTTCCGCATAAAATTGTTTTTCAATGACATCCTGAATTTTTTTTACAAGAGCGTTGCGGCTGGCAAAGTCGTATTCCGAGGTATCCACAGGTTTACCGATATAAATGTGAACATGTCCGGAATTTATTGTAAAAGAGTTTTTTGGCATTATTTTGTTGCTGCCCTTGATGGTGACCGGGACAATCTGTCTTCCGGAATTAATCGCCATGACAAATCCACCCTTTTTAAACGGGTGAATTTTACCATCGGGAGAACGGGTTCCTTCCGCGTAGACCAGCGGCGAAATATTTTCTTTTTTCAATCTTTCCGCAGCTCGGTCAAGACTTTCTATAGCCTTTTCGCGGTTTTGCCTGTCGATTCTTATTACGCCCCCTGCCCATATAGCCCATCCAAAAAACGGAACCCGAAACAGTTCTTTTTTAGCAAGCATCCTGATACTTGAAGGAATAGACGCGATACATACCGGAATGTCCATCGTGGACTGATGATTGGAAATAAACACATAGGACGTTTCGGGATCGATGTTGTCCACGCCTTCAACCGTTACTTTTATCCCACAGGTGAAAAGAACTAACCTCGCCCAGAAACGGGCTAATACATCGACAAGCCTGCCCCTTCCGAGAACCGGTACCAGCAATATGACCAGTATCGAGATCACTATCGTATAACCAGCGCCCAATACGACGAAAATTGCAGAACGAATATTTTGATAAATTTCTGTCACGAAACAATTACTTTGAAATCTCTATTAACAATTATTTTGATTAACCGGGGAAAAACACCGGTTTATTTCGTGGTTTTTATTTCCCCTGTTCACCTGTTTTTTTATTGATGATCCATTCCAGTAATCCGGGACTGATCATGTTCAACCAGGGAAGGAGTTTGAGCTTTGGAGGAATTACGAGTTCTTTTTTACGTTTCTGCATTGCCTTGATAATCTTTCTGCAGCATTCCTCTACGGTTATCGATTCACCCGTGTGTTTTTGCCTCGAATCTCCAAGGGTGCTGCCGTCTTTTCCGAAAGCGTTACTCCGCAAATTCGTCCCCCTTATCCAGTGAGGAAGAACCATGAGAATATCGACGCCGGAACCGTCAAGTTCCATTCGAAGCGATTGAAAAAATCCCTGCAAAGCGAACTTCGAAGCGACATAACCGGTATGGTAAGGAACTCCGATTTTCCCCTGTATCGATGATATAACGACCATCATTCCCCTGTTTGCCTTGAGCATGGGAAGAGCATAATAGAGGCAGTGAACGACTCCAAGATAATTAATATCCATCATTTTACGGTAGATATTGACATCTTTAATATCTTCGAATTTCGCCCACATACTGATCCCGGCGCACGCTACAACGTAATCCAGCGACCCGAATTTTGCACCGGCTTTTTTTACAAATTTTTCACAGTCTTCCGGGCGGGTTACGTCGCCTCCTTCTGTCAAAGTTTCGCTTCCAAGTTCACGGCACTGTTTACCGGTCTCCTCGAGTTTTTCCAGGTCTTTGTCAAATAGGGCAAGTTTAGCCCCTTTCCGGGCAAACTCCAGCGACAACGATTTGCCGAGTCCCGACGAAGCACCTGTTATAATAATACTTTTACCGGTAAACATCTATTTGTTGTTCTGTTCAAACTGCTTAATTTTTTCTTCAGGAAGTCCCCATCCGCTAAAGGGGTCTTTCGGCGGGATAATTTTGCCCGGATTCATTACTCCGTTCGGGTCCAGTCCTGATTTCAGGGCTTTTACGGCTTTTACACCGGTAGATGAAATGTCTTCTTCCAACCAGGGCAAATGTTCATAACCAACCGCATGATGGTGAGATAAAGTGGCGCCATTTTTTATAAACGAATCTTCGACTGTTTTTTTCACATAGAGATATTCATCAAGTTCTCTTCCCGGTGTTTCGGTAAATCCGAACGTAAAATAAAGGCTTGCCCCGGAGTGATACGTATGGCTTATGTGACAGCCGAGAAACGGTTTGTTCCCGGTATTTTTTATAGCCTTCTCCAGTGATTCGAGTGTCGCGTAATACAGAGGGAGCAGCTTACTCCATACTGTTGTGGTTTCGCTGACATCTGCAACGATACCCCGCTCCATTGCATAATCCCGCAAATACGGAAAATCATATTTACTCCGCTCAAATGACCTGCCGGGATCTGTTCCAAGATTTATCGCGCCAAATTTTTTGTATATGGCGTTTACCTTCTTTTTGTGTTCCCTGAATTTCTTTTTATCACCTTCAAAAGCCGCTATCATGAGGCATAATTTGTCGGAATCGAACCTCTTTACGTGTTTTATGTAAGCTTTTACTAATTTAGAGAGGAACGGTTTGATGCCGGTGGATTTCGTTTTATATGCGAACGAAAGCGCAGTTTTTCCCGGGTCGCTGAGCCTGGTGATCATAGGAGGGCATTCTTTTTCGACGCACATGTTTACCGCTTTGACGCCGCTTTCAAAATCGGGGAACAAATAACCGTAGAAATCCCTGCATTCCGGGCGTCGGTGCACTTGCATCGTAGCTTCTGTTATTACTCCAAGAATCCCTTCACTTCCGATGCAAATATGGTTTATGTCTACCCCGTTCGATGATTTCGGAACTGTTCTCGTGACGATAGTCCCGGCAGGAGTGACCATACGGAGAGCGAGTACCATGTCCTCGATCTTTCCGTATTTATCACTCTGCATCCCGGCAGACCGTGTAGCTATCCATCCTCCCAGTGACGAATATTCAAATGAATCGGGAAAATGACCCAGCGTCATTCCGGCTGCGTTCAACTGTTCTTCCATATGCGGACCCATCACGCCCGCCTGGATACGCGCGGTACACGACTCGTCATCCACGCTGAGCACTTTATCCATCCGTTTCATATCGAGAGAAACTACCATTCGCCCGTTGTGTCCTTTTGCTTCAAGACATCCGGCGATGTTCGATCCACCGCCGAACGGAATAATTATTACATTGAATTCCGAGGCGGCTTTTACAATTGAAGAGACATCATCCTCGGTTTCAGCATAAATTACACAGTCCGGCGCCGCATCGACAATACCGCGTCTTATACGCCACAGGTCTCTAAAGCTTTTGCCGTAAGCATGGATTATCCTGTCTTTTTTGTCTGTATTGACCTGGTCTTCCCTGAGAACGGATTTTACAACTTCTGAAAATCGCGGATTGATATTCGGTTCGGATAACGCTATCTGTTCAAGGTCTACGGGCGGAATTATCTTTGGCTCCTCGGTTATCCCGAGAATTTTTTTCATGTAAGGCCAGAGTTCAGGTTTGCTTTCGATATCGAATTCGGTACCTTCAGCTCCCCATCCCCACCACTTCATTTGCGCGACGTTTTTTTTCAATGATTTCCCTGTCTTTCAGCTTATGAATTCTTTTTTCAAGTTCTTTTGTCACTTTAGCATACGACCTAAAGTTTTTAGTTGTGCTTTCTTCGCCATTACTTAAATATTCCCCGGGGTGAATAGGTTCCCCGATAAAAATTTGGAGTTTGACCGGTTTCATGAGGTTCCTGCCCTTCGGCATTGCTTTGTAAGTACCATCGATATATGCCGGCAGAATCGGAATGCCAAGTTCGACTGAAACGATTGAAAGACCTCTTTTGAACGGCTGCAAATCACCCGTTTTTGAACGGGTGCCTTCCGGGTAAATAATCAAACATCTCTTGTCTTTATTGACAAATTCCCTGCATGCAACAAGATACTCGGTTATGGTTTTACGGTTCGATTTCCTGTCAACCGGTATGAGGTTCATCAGAATATTGAGAAAGAACTTTCGTATCTTGTTTTCAAAAAAATAGTCCTTTGCGGCAATCATTGCAAAGTTCTTAAAACCTTTGCCGGATGCCGTCATCAATACGCCGCTGTCCATATGGCTGTTATGGTTACTGCAGAAAATAAAAGGTGAATCGGGAATATTTTCCTTTCCATAGATAGTCAACGGACAGTAAAGCGAAAACAAAACCTTGCAATACAATTCGAACAATTTCTTTCCGAACCTGCCGAGTAACGTCTGGTCTGCAGTGATATGGGAGTATTCCGGCGCCAGCTCGGTATTCTCAAGCGCCGACCGGAAGGTGCTCATTTATTGTCTCCCGTAATTTGCGTGCGAAATTGCGAATTCATCGCTTGCAATGGCACCACCAAGCGATAGTTCGAGAGCCATAGCGCATGCACAAATGATCTCAGCCAGTTTTTTGGATGAGTTTTTTCCGGTACAGCCCATCAATTTCAGGTTGTTTTTCTGTTGTTTCAACCGTGTTCCCCCGCCAACCGTTCCGACACTGATGGAAGGCATGGTAAGATTGACATAAAGATCATCGTCGTTCCGCACCTCATAACTCATGATACCAAGCGCGTTTTCCGCAACACATGCCGCATCCTGACCCGTTGCGAGGTAGATTGCGGTAAGCGCATTAGCCACGTGCTTATTCGAACCGACTACACCCGCCATTTGCGAACCGCAGTTTGCCTGTATCCATCCATCGGCAAATTCACGCGCAGACGCTCTGAACATTCTCGTCAATATCTTGTTCTTTACGAAAGCGCTTGCAATAACCTGGTGGCTTCTGCCGATAAGCAGTGTCTTATAAGCCGGATTCTTGTCGCCGCTGAAATTACTCTCAAGATAATAGCGGTAACCGCTTGAATCCTCAAATTTTTCTTTGATATATTTGCACGCAATGTACGTAGCGATCGTTACCATATTTTGACCGGCAGCTTCTCCCGTATCGTAAAGAAAATCGAGTATAATGCTATTTTGACTGGGATATTTATCGATTCTGAGGAGCTTTCCATGCTTTGTCGTTGATTCTGCGGCGCTTTTTATCTCATCGTAATGGTCTTCGATCCAATTCACAAACATCTTCGTTTTATCTATATCGTCAAAGATAAAGATAGGGCTGCGTGATATTTCCTGTTTAATGTGGACTGTTTTTATTCCCCCCGACAGGTACATAGCGAAAAGTCCCCGCGTCATGGACAAAGTCAGCGTCCCTTCCAATGTACACAATGGCACATAAAAGATGCCGTCGGCGTAGGTTCCGTGTATGAGAAGAGGTCCCGTTACCGACATCGGAATCCGGACATACCCTACGTGATTCTCTATTATTCCCTTTAATTCATCCGGTTCTTCGGGAACTCCGTCCAGAAACTGATATCCCGTTTTTTCTTTCAGCCATTCTCTTCTTTTTGCAGTATTCGACTTTTTGAAGCCTCCCGGTGGTCTTACTCGAAGCATAAATGTTTCCTATATATTTTTTGAAATTTTACCGTGACAAATTTGCGGAGGTCATCGCATGTTTAATTTTCACAACTGCGGTACATCTTATATCTCAATGTAGCGATCATTCTTAAATGTGGCTAATGTACATATCGCATAAAGCATATTAAAATACCTTAACGCCGCCAAAAAGTCAATATATTTTTGGCTGTAAACATTTTAACAAACTGTTTTCCGGTCAAAGGAACTATCGTAATCTAATACCGGTTTAAAATAATATAATCATCCTAAAAAAATATTATTATTAATGAATAATTTGATTTTTTATCGGTATGTTATCAATAAGCGGGTCAACTTCAATACAAATATATCAATTCGATTAAAGGATACTCTATGCGTCCTCTATACTATGTAACCGGAAAAATCAAAAGTGTTCGTATTAAATCATATAAAGCTGCTGTAGCGGCTTCGGTTATACTGCACGCGATTTTTATAACCGCTTTGAGTTTTTTCGGAGCAGGTACATCCGATACGATCAATGTAGAAAATTCGGTTTATGAGGAAGATATAACGACAAAAGAATATGAAGTCTCGTATGTGAACCTCGAATCTGAAAACACAGAATCTTCTGCGCTTTCTGCTGCGCCAGCGCAGCCTTCTGTGGAAATTCAAGGTGAAGAACCAAGCCCAATGGAGCTTATTACATACAGGACAGAAACAACCGTTCTCACCAGCGCAACGGGTAAACCAAGAGGGTATATCAACGGTGCGGTTGTAGAAAATGTTGAGGTCACTTTCGCTTATCTTGTAGTTGAAGCCCCGCCCCCGCCGCCCGCAGAAGAGGAAAAAGATCTTTTTTACTATCTAATGGGAGGCAGCCAAAGTGGAGCCGGTTCGAGTAGATCGGGATATGGCGGTGGAGTTGGAAGCATCGCGATTGGAGACGGAATGGGAGGCTCATGCCCCAGTCCGAACATCATCAATATCAATAGAAGAAAACCGGTAAGAGGCAAAAATTGATAAAAATCCTGTAGATAAATAAACAAATAAATTGCAAGCCCCATCCCACGCTTCGGGACGGGGCTTTTTTTATGCCTAAAATTCTAATGAAATTCAGTATTTCAACTTACAAGCAGTACTTTTGTATTTTAGCACTTGCCGGATGACACTTCAATACCGATCCCGCTAAGCGGGACGGGCTTAGAAAAAGTGATTCAATGCAAGATTGTGACACCCCCAAAAACAGGGACACGTAGTGACAGGCCCCAAATGAAGGAGCAGATAGGCTAAGTTCAGCATGACGCTTACTGGTACGGTCATTCCGAACAAATAATCTTTCTCTTTTATAACAGAGTAACTTGTTTTGGAATCTCTTTTAAAAAAATACAAAAGTCTTGTAAGTAGTTGTTTTATATTCCAATGATTCTCATATTAACCGTGTCAGCATTTGCTTCATAGAAATACCTTTTCCAGAATTCAGTGTTGTCGTTGTTTTGGCAACCTAATGCCCAACAGAATATTTTATCCGTATAGGCATATAAACCAGGATTATGCGGGTGAAGGAATGGGCATGATCTATGTAAAAACGATTGTTAAACTACACGGAGGTATGATAAACATTCAACCGGAACCGGGTAAAGGTTCAATTATCATGTTCGTCATCCCGAAGAAACGGCCGTAGATTTTACACATCGGACGGTATTTAGTTTTCTTTTTGCGGTGCATGAGAAGCGGAAGTTGTTGGATTTGGGTAATAGTGTGTAATTCAGATAATGACCAGAGTTATTTGCTCACCCTTAGAAAAACACCTTACTTATTGTTATTTGGCAATTCATTTTACTATTCAAATCTGTTTATTTGAAAATTAAGGAGAAAAAATTCTTGTTGGTCTGCTTTATTCTCTCGGGAGAACAACATAAAAAATCGAACCAACACCAACTTCTGATTCAAAGTAGAATTTGCCCCTATGTTTTTCGATGATAATTTTACACTCAAATAATCCAAGCCCTGTACCATCTGCTTTCGTCGTAAATGTCGTATCCTGCTTTATAATAAAATTGCATTTACAGAGCTTTATTGTTATAATAAAACAAATCAATGACAGATGCTTAATTAAAATGTACTTTTGTATATGATAGAACTTCAACAGGGTTAAGAATCATCAACAGTTAACAGAAGAACGTTAAACTACGCTAATAATTTTCGATAGGAGAATCACCATGCGTCTTATAACGAGGGGAGATGCCGATGGTTTGGCATGTGCTGTTTTCATTACGATAACAGAAAAAATTGAATCTATCATATTTGCACATCCAAAAGATATGCAAGATGGTAAGGTAGAAGTTTTACAGAATGATATTATCTGCAATTTGCCATATCACCCTGATTGTTATTTGTGGTTTGACCACCATATATCAGAAGAAACCCGGAACGAAAAGGTTAAGGTTGGAAAATTTAAAGGAAAATTCGGGTTAGCTCCCAGTACTGCCCGATTGGTCTATGAATACTATAATGACATTAACTTAAAAAAATACGAAGATTTTTTATCGGCTGTAGATAAATTGGATAGCGCACAATTGGATAAAAGTGATGTAATAGACCCCAAAGGGTGGATGTTGTTGATGATAAGCCTCGATCCCAGGACGTCACTCGGGGATTTTGAATTTTATTTCTCCGAATTGGTCGATTGGATCAAAAAAGATTCTTTTGAGGAGATTATGAAACAGCCGGAGGTGCAACTTCGGTGTGATTATGTTTTGTCGGAATTAGACGAATTTAAAAAAGCTCTGTTAAAATATACGACTTTGGAAAACAATGTGATCGTGATAGACTTTCGTGATCTGGAATTGATCCCAATGGGTAACCGGTTTTATGAATATATACTTTTCCCGGAGAGGAATATCTCGATAAGATTATTTTGGGGGAAAGACAAGCATAATATAATATGCGCTGTAGGACATTCAATTTTTAAGCGGGATTCTAAAACAAATATTGGGTTACTCCTTAAAAAATATGGTGGAGGCGGTCTTCGCGGAGCAGGTACATGCCAACTCGACCCGGAAACGGCGGATAAACAAATTTCTGAAATAATAGAGCAAATAAAACAAGATGGTTAATGCTTTACCTTATGAAAGGTGACAATCTAACTTATATTTTTGATGATAAAACAAAAACATTTCTCGCAATTTCTTATTTTGAAAAAATACCTACTCGAATTAGAAACGGATATGCATATTTTTTGAATCGAGAATACAAAAATGAATTCCCAAATGTCGAAATCCAAAGATTAGATCCTTCTCTTTACACTAAGTTCAAGTAATTACAAAAGTTCAGATCATAATAGAAAACAGGAGAATTAATTGAATGTATAATTCGTGTAATGTTACCGTAATGGTTTCTGATTTCGATAAGTCGATAAAGTTTTATACCGAAACACTTGGTCTAAGCTTAAAAAACCGTTGGGGCAGCGAATTTGCCTACATAGAGGCGCCTGGATTGACAATCGGTTTGCACCCCTTTCCGGAGAAAGGTCCTAAACCGAAAGCGCCGGGAGGGTTGTCAATCGGTTTAGGAGTCAAAAATATTGAAGAATCGACCGAAATTCTCAAAGATAAAGGGGTAGAATTTTCTACCGAAATCAAGAACGATGGTTTTATCCGCATTATCCATTTCTCAGACCCCGACGCAAACCCACTTTATCTATGCGAAGTGGAACAAAAATAATTTCAATTGTACGCAGCATTACAATTAGGTTACATCGACCATAAGTGTTATAAAGAATACGATGCAATGATATTCTCTTCATTTATTTGTAGTATTTTAATATTAAAACTTTTGTATTTTTCTAATTTGGACTTGACTCCACGACAAGCGGTTACTACGTGAAAACCCCAAATAAGGGGTTTCGGAATCTTTT
>JADFON010000342.1 GCA_022562855.1 Candidatus Zhuqueibacterota bacterium
AAGAATTAGATAAATTTAATGAATAATTTAAAAAAGTCAATTTTGATTTTCCGTTTTTGGATTCTGCTCTTGCTGATGAGATAAAAGAGTTTGATGAAAATATATTTCCAGGGATTGTAAAATATGTGGGATCTGTCAAAAAGAGGGCTGTTGAAGTTGTCGATGCATTTAAAAGCGGTAATTGGAAAGGCATTTCTCTTCTTGCTGAATCACACTTAAAAAATATTCAATTTTTACTCTCGGATTTAAAGAAAAAACAGAGTGACCTAGAAAATTTTCTCAATCCCGAAAAGGAAAGTGAACTAGAATCAGAGCTTGTAAATCTTAAAAATAAAGAAACGTTGAGCAAAAACAAGGAAATATTGGAAAAATGCGTTAAATTGTTAAAAAATTTGCATTTGAATGATTTATGTAGAAGATCCCTTGACACCTCTGCAATTACTAGAAAAAACTCTGAACTCATAAATCTTGCTGTTATAAAACAACTAGAAAAAGGAGTTAATAAAGAGTTAAGCGATATGGGAATAAATCATTTGAAGTTAAAAATGAGTAAAGAGGGGAGTAAAGGAACATTATCACATAAATTACAGCTTTCAAATAGTACAATCACTGATTTTGATATTTCGATGGTTTTGAGCGAAGGAGAGCAGAGGGTTGTAGCCTTAGCCTCATTTTTGGCAGAGTTAGAATCCTCCAATAATCAAAATGGAATAGTTTTCGATGATCCGGTTAGTTCTCTTGACCACAAATGGCGAGAGAAAATTGCAAAGAGATTTGTTCAGGAAAGCAAAAAACGTCAGGTTATTATCTTTACACATGATATTGTATTTCTATTTGCCCTTACAAAAGAAGCCGATTCGAATGGGATTAGTAATATAGTACAAACAGTTACTAAGATAGGTGAAAAAATAGGGGTCTGTGATTCAGAAGTTCCTTGGATAGCCTTAACGGTAAATCGTCGGATTGGAAAACTAAGAGACATGATTCAGGGTGCTGAAAAAGAATATAAGGAAGGTGAAATTGAAAATTACCAGAAGGAAGCTGAAATTATATATGGACGCCTGCGAACAACTTGGGAAAAAGCTGTAGAAGAAGTGCTGTTTCTGGACGTCATTACAAGATTCACTCCTGAAATTCACACTAAAAAACTAAAAAATTTAGTTATATTAAAGGAAGATTATTATAGGATTGAAAGGGGTATGAGTAAATGTTCTATATGGTTGCCAGGTCATGATCAGCCAGCAGCAATGAACTCGCCATTTCCTGAGCCGCAAGAACTAAAGAGCGACGTTACAGAATTGGAAGTATTTGTAAAAGAATTGCGAAATAGAAGTGCAATTAATAATTAAATCAATATAAAACCGCTTTAATAAACTCAAATGCTGGAAAAATTACAATCGATATCCGAACGGTATGATTACCTGAACGAGGTTTTGGGAACCGAGGATATTTTCTCCAACCAGAATAGATACCGGGAGGTATCCAAAGAGCACAGCGATATTGCCCCGATAGTGCAGACTTATCAGAAGTATCTCAAAGTTATAAATGAGCTTGCCGAGACTGAAAAGTTGTCAAAAGAATCGGAAGACCGGGAGTTGAGGGAAATAGCCGCGGAAGAAGCTGGGGAACTTCAGGCGCAAAAGGAGAAATTGGAAAAAGAATTGAGGGTTCTTCTTTCCCCAATAGACCCTGCCGATGACAAAAATGCGATCATGGAGATTCGTGCCGGAACAGGTGGTATGGAAGCGGCATTGTTTGCCGCAGACCTCTATAAGATGTATAGCAGGTTTATAGAACGCATGGGATGGAAATTAGAGGATCTTTCGGTAAGCGGCAGCGATGTCGGGGGGTTTAAGGAAATCATTTTTCTCGTAAAGGGAAAAAACGCCTACGGTCGACTAAAGTTTGAAGGTGGTGTTCACCGTGTTCAGAGAGTTCCCGCTACAGAGGCTTCGGGCAGGATTCACACTTCTGCCGCTTCGGTCGTAGTACTGCCTGAGGCAGAGGAAGTCGAAATTAATATTGAGCCTAACGATCTTCAAATAGATGTTTTCCGCGCTACAGGACCCGGGGGGCAAAGTGTCAATACCACCGATTCTGCTGTGCGGATTACACACAAACCATCAGGTCTGGTTGTAACCTGCCAGGATGAAAAATCCCAGCACAAAAATAAAGCCAAGGCGATGAAAGTTCTTAGGTCGCGCCTGCTGGACAAAATCAAATCAGAGGAAATGGAAAAGACAGTGGGTGAAAGAAGATTACAGGTGGGTACCGGTGACCGGAGTGTTAAAATCAGGACTTACAACTTTCCGGAGAAAAGAGTGACCGACCACCGCATTAATCTCACGCTGTATAAGCTTGACAGTATTCTCCAGGGAAGCATTGATGAAATACTTGAGAAGCTGAAAATCGCAGATCAGACCGATAATCTTGCTTCGAAATAAATTTATTTTCCGGATCCATCTGTTATCGCGGTATTAAAATGAAAAAACCTCACCGGTTAGATCGGGGATAATATTTCTATGAATTTTATAATTAACTCTCATATTTTATATTTCATTCTATTTTGCCCTCTAATATGACCGGGAAACAAAAATGACCATACAATCCATGATCGGTCATACTGTATCCTCAATACCCGGTTGGAAATCGTGACAATCCTGGAAAAAATAAAAATCTCGACTGAATATCTTAAGCAAAACGGAATTACCAATCCGGGAACAAGCAGTGAAATCTTATTAGCCCATGTTCTTGGCGTAAAACGGTTAAACCTGTATCTTGACTATGACCGTGAATTAACCGGAAAAGAACAGGAGATATTCAACAGACTTTATCTACGACGAGGTAATCATGAGCCTTTACAATATATTACCGGGGAAACGGAGTTTATGTCGCTTCCGTTTAAGGTCAATTCCTCAGTTTTGGTTCCGCGACCGGAAACAGAATTCCTCGTGGAAATAATCATTGATTTTTACCGGTCGAACTGGAATACCGGGGACTTTCGCGTTGTTGAAATTGGAGTCGGAAGCGGAACTTTATCCGTAAGC
>JADFON010000011.1 GCA_022562855.1 Candidatus Zhuqueibacterota bacterium
TCAAAGCTCATTCAAACAACTTTTTAGACAAAAGTCTTAGATTAACTTTTGGATTGAGTTTCATGATGCCCCTTTTCGTTTTTTATACTATAAAGAACAAAAGCAAAAATCGTACCAGTGAAAGATATAGTGCCGTAATCCCTGTAATAACAGGTATTTGACTTTAATGGATTGCCGATTTTGGAATGCTTTTATTGCAGGTTTGCATATAATTTTCTCAAAACTGCAATTAAAAATAAAAAGAAAAATAAAATGGGAGAATGAGGATTAGTTTCACTACGTTTACAAAAAAGGAGATTACCGCAGGTTTGATTGGGGTCTTATTTTTAGGAACGGTAAAACACTACATGATAATTCTATACTGCCGGATTATCATTTCTCTGAAGGAATCGATTAAATACAATCTGTCACCAAAAATCCTGAAATTATCGACAAAAGTATCGAGTTGAATCGTGGTGAGATGTATTCCCTCATTGTCATAAATTGTTAACTCATAAAGGTCTGTATTAATTGCTTCCGATTTCGATATGATATTCACTGAGAAATCGCCCCCTTCATTCACAACGATATCACCTACTTCGGTTTTCTCATCGTCCCTCTCGAGCCGTGTATAACTGATAAGCCAGATAGTGTTTTCCGGACCGGTTTGAATTGCTTTTGATACGGGAGTTGCTTCAGGAATCTCAACATCTATACTTTGACCGCCGACATTAACAGTCATCGAACGGGTTTTTACTCCCAGTTCATAATTCAGGGTCCTGTCGGAAGTAAATTGCAGTTGACCGTCAATTGAATATTTTTCAAGTTTGTTTTGAAACAAGAAAGTTAGGTAAACAAAATTTTCATCAACGGCAAACAGCGCTACGTTTGCGGTAAAATTTAACATCGGATTATCATACTTTGTAAATTCGCCGAATTCACTCACTTTTTTGCCGTCGGCATTATATACACTGACAACGTTGCCTTCAATATCTGTCGGCTGCGTCCCCGGTCTGATTCCCAAACTGCTATATATCATAGTACTGTCTTCTAAATGATAAAAATCGGTTGTGACCAAATCGGGTTTGATAAAATCAATTTCTTTTCCCTCCGGGTTAAATAATTTTATTCCGGTTGAGAGTCCAACCATCGATGCAACGTATATATTGCCGTTATCCTCCACCTGCATACGTTGTGGAAGTTTGAATTCTCCCGGTCCTTCACCTTCGCGCCCGATTGTTTGCAGATATTTTCCGTCGCTCGTGTATTTTTGAATACGTATGTTTCCGGAATCAAGAATGTACACGTTACTATCCCCGTCAACACCCACATCGGTTGGGCGGAATAGTTGATAATTATCATCGTTTTCTTGGTCCCAGTCTCCGAAATTCCGGACGTGTTCGAGCGTGATTTTTTGATCGTTACCCCATTGCAGTCCCCTATTGTGGATGTTCTTTACACCTTCAACGATCTCTATAGTATATGTTTCTTCTTGGGATCCGCAAAAGATAAAACCTGCGATCACCATAACCATTAATAGAAAGCAATATTTTTTCATGATAGTAATACCTTTTCCGTTTTTTTTGGCAAAAACCACTTTAACCTTAGCATTAAATTCTCAATTATGGTGTGAATCAATAAATGTATCAATTCAAAAATAAAGATACAATGGATTTTATGAACAGTTATGGGAACATTATGCCCACTTTAATTGTTGTATCAATATTAAATTGTGCACTCTGTTTGTTGAAATTAAAGGATAAATAGGAAATTCTTTTCTTATATTGCATCAAATAGAGCAACAGGCGCGTATAAATCTCTTGATATTCTGCTTCATTTAATCTATTTTCAAATTCATTTCCATATTTATAGAAAATTAAATTCTATAAACATAATCCAAATAATACTTAAAATAATGGAGGAAGAACCAATGATCAATAAATTAACTAAAGCACTTTTAGTGTTTGCAGTAGTAGTTTCATTCCTGTCATCAACGGAGGCTTATTCCTGGCAGCAAGCCCTTCCAAGTCCTAAAGCTTCGGTAATGCAGATAATCAAAACAACGGAGATTACCGTTGTATACCACCGTCCGTCTGTTACTCCACCGCCGGGTTCGCAAAGAACATCGAGTGTAATCTGGGGTGAAGGCGTTCCTTACAGTAAGGTATGGCGCGCAGGTGCAAATAATGCAACAACAATTGAATTCGGCAAGGATGTTACCATTCAGGGAGAAGATTTAGCTGCAGGTTTGTATAGTTTCTGGGTTATACCGGAACGGGATGAATGGACTTTGATTTTTAGCAGCGAGCCTGATGTATGGGGCTTAGCTTATCCTGGAATAGACAATGATGTCTTGCGGGTAAAAACCAAACCGGAAACAGCCGAACACCTGGAGAGACTGGCTTATTACTTTTCTGAAGTGCTTTCAGATTCAGGAGTTCTTTATCTGCATTGGGAAAAAATAAGAGTTCCGATCAATATTAAAGTTAAATAGCAGTTCGATGTCAAATTTTAGGATTTAAGACGTTATAATCAACGCCCAAAAACCCCCCACATGAAGGCGCAACAGAGCGGCAGCGGGTGCCGCCCATGCCTTATTGCGCATCAATCTCTAATAGCATAATGCGTAACAACTAAAAGTTAAGTGAAAAGCAGCGTGATTGGAACGGAAAGAAAAATTTATTTTTCAGGTAAATTGCAAATACTTTATACGAGTATAGCGTCTTAAATTATTCTAAATTCGAATGAGATTTTAAGGGGCAAATAATCAATTATTTGCCCCTTTTTTATACCATTCATTATAACCGTATTTTAAAGGATTGAATGAGTGGGAATCCGCAATTTGCTACGTAAAAAACCTCTTAAACGTTGTGCTTAAAACATAATTTAATAGCAGATTAGGTCGTGGCTTGGTTTTTGCAAGAAGTTGCAGAGTAATTATGTTGGCAAGCATTACCGCATATATAGGGTCGCAAAAAAAGCGCGCAGTCACACTTAAACCGATAATCCTCTTTTTACAATAGTAGAATTTACAATGTCAATATCTGAACAATCGATTAATGATATAAAGAACGACGAAAAGGTTCGATGTAAGATGTATGAATCGGATCGAAAACTGTCATTCTCATGCCTTGTAAAAATTGCCGGATACTCATTAGCCCTGGTATCTACCCAGATCAACGCTTTTGTGGATTTAATAGTCAAACCTGAAATGTCCTATTTTGATATTAGTCATCTGATAGTCGGTGGTGCATCCGGAATCATCATTTATGTTGCAACATATTTATTTGCCAACCATATTTGTAATATCGAGAATAAAAGAAAACTGACTCAAAGCGCAATTAATTCCTTACTGAGGTCTATTTCCGCCTTAACCGGGAACGATTATTTAATTGAGCTTACGAGGCAAGTATCTAAAATATTTAATACAAATTATACATTTATTACGAAAGTTTGTGAAAACGGAAACTTTCGGACCATAGCTTTTTTGAAAGATAACGAACTACGGGAAAACTTTGAATATGAATTAAAAGATACACCTTGTGAATTTGTGAATGAAAAAGGTCCACAATTCTTTGGTGAAAACATTCAGGGATTATTCCCGAAAGATAAATGGCTTCAGGACGAAGGGATAGAGAGCTATTACGCCGTTCCATTTTTTGATTTATCGGGAAAAGTATCCGGACATATGGGTGTGATGGATTCAAAGCGATTAATGAAAAATGATTCCCTGTTTTCACTTTTAGAGACCCTGGCAAAGACCGCCGGGATCGAGATTGACCGGATGAAATCTGAACAAGCCCTCAGGGACAGTGAAAATCAATTTCGAACGCTTTTTGAGCACGCCAGTGAAGCGCTTTTCTTAATAAACTCCGAAGGAAGATTCGTAGATGTAAACCAAAGGGCATGCAATAGTTTAAATTACTCAAGAAAAAAACTTCTTTCAATGTTTATACCGGACGTGGACTCGATGCACACAATCGAGTTCTTCAAAAAAACATTCAAAGAACTCAAAAATCAACCACCCGTAACAATAGTAAGCAAGCATAGAAGAAAAGATGGGTCATTGTTCCCTGTTGAAATCCGTTCCGGATGTATAGAGATGAAGGGGATACCACATATTTTTTCAATGGTGCGCGATATATCCTACCGGGAAAAATCTGAGGAAGAATTGAAAAAACTCTCAACCGCGGTAGAGCAGACGGCAGATAATGTTATTATTACCGATATAAACGGTGTTATAGAATATGTAAATCCCGCCTTCGAAACTCTGACGGGATACAGAGCGAAGGAGGTTATTGGTAAAACCCCCAGAGTTCTTAGATCAGGAGGTCATGATAAAAAATATTATAAAAACCTGTGGAATACTATTTTAAACGGAAAAGTTTTTAGAGGAATACTGATTAACAAGAAAAAAGACGGCAAGCTATTTTACGAAGAAAAAACAATAACACCTTTGAAAGACAAAGAAGGAAATATAACCCATTTTCTTTCCACCGGTAAAGATATTACAGAGCGGAAGTCATCCGAAATAGCATTAAAAGAAAGTGAAGAACATCTTTCGAGCATTTACAATTCAGTCAGTGACGCTATTTTTGTCATTGATCCAAAAAAACAGTGTATAGTTGAGTCAAACAAGCAAGCCTCCAAAATTACGGGATATAGTTTAAACGAATTAGTCGGTATGAAAGTAAAGGATTTGCATCCAGACGACATGAATATTATATCAGAAGTTTTTGAAGTTGTATTGGGGAAAGGTTCAGCGCGCAGCAACCAATTCTCCTGCCGCAAAAAAAACGGAGATACTATTCCGATGGAGTTGTCGTGCGCCCGTTTAATTATCAAAGACAAAGTATTTATTTTAGCCTCAGCACGGGATATTTCCGAAAGACAGATAGCGGAGAAGAAGCGTGCGGAAGCGATTCTCATGACGGAAAAGGCTGCCCGGCTTTCTTCACTCGGGACAATGGCTGCAGGGATTTCCCATGAAATAAATCAACCGCTCACAGCCTTAAAAATTAGAGTAGATGGAATGCTGATGTGGGATATGTCTAAGAAAAAGATTGAAATTGACAATCTCAGGAATAATCTACAATTCGTTTCCGATCAGGTCGATCGAATCGATGATATTATCAAACAGATGCGCGTTTTAGCAAGTAACAAAAAAGCCGAAACAGGAGAAAATGTTAACATCAATATGGTTATTAGAAACAGCCTTTCTTTGATTCGGCAAAAAATCTCTTCGAAGGGTATAATGGTAGATCTTGTGCTTGCAGAAGATTTACCGGATTTTAACGGACGTTTAACCTCCATGCAGCAGGTTGTTATAAATCTCGCCTTTAATGCTATAGACGCAATGGATTCAATTAATAATAATAATAAAAAGATTACGTTCGCAACAAATTTTGAAAATGATAAATGCCTGTTAAAAATCCGCGACAACGGTCCGGGAATAAGTGAAGAAGATTTAGACCAGATATTTGACCCTTTTTTTTCAAATAAAAGCAATGGTGACGGAATGGGGATAGGTCTTTCGGTAACACAGCAAATCGTAATTTCACTGGGGGGTACCATAAAGGCGGAAAACAATAAAGAAGGCGGCGCCTGTTTTACAGTTGCCATTCCTGTTTAGATTTATTGTATTCCTAACCTAATTCTCCGGAGTATATATTGCAGATATTAATACACATCAACAATTAGGGCAATCCTTCAACGTACATCCTTTTCTATATAGGTAAAAGTAACTCCTCCTCAACAATAAAACAAAATTTTTTAATTACCTCTCCAGCTTCAATGTAATATTTCTTCGCAGATAGTCCGCTGTTTAGACTGCGAATCATATGCAAAGAAAATTTGTCCAAATTCTTATTCAGAGTTTGACATTATGGGATTTTACCTTTACATTTCGCAATCTTTATATCGAAATGTTATTAATTGATACCCGTTGTGCTAATTAATATTTGAAGGAATATATGCGTTTTTGCTTTTTTTAAGGCAAACTTTTTACGTCATTTCGACCGTAGTCCTGATTTTATTGTGAAAAATCAGGACGAAGTGGAGAAATCTCGCCATAAAGATGTCTCGACTACGCTCGACATGACAACATCGTTAAAACTTAAGTATATGTTGTTTAAACAGTTATGGTGTCAATGTCCCTGGATTACAGAAATACACTAAATGCACAACGGGTTAGACATAATAAAATATAACTGAAGAAGCTAATCTGACGGAAAGAGTTCTCTTTCGATTATGTCACATATAATGTGCCCTATAGTGATGTGGCATTCCTGGATACGGGCGGTGGTGGTATTTGGAATGATGATGTCTATATCTGCTTTGCCTTTCATTTTGCCGCCCGGGCTTCCGAGAAAAGCAACGGTATGTATGTCGAGAGATTTCGCGGATTCGAGAGCCTTGATTACATTGCCGGAGTTACCCGAAGTACTGATACACACGAGGAGGTCTCCCGGCTTGCCAAGCGCTTCAACCTGCCTCGAAAAAATCGTGTCAAAACCGTAGTCGTTACCTCCTGCTGTCAAAACTGAAGAATTCGCGGTAAGCGCGAGGGCTGCTAACGGTTTCCGGTCAAAACGGGAAGATAGCCTTATAACAAGTTCGGCGACAATATGCTGAGCATCGGAGGCGCTTCCCCCGTTTCCACAAAGCATTAACTTTCCGCCGCTGCGGAGTACGTCGGCACACAATATTCCGGCTTTTTCAATATCAACTGCACATTTGTCGGAGGTTTCCTTTTTTGCCGAAGCGCTTTCGTTAAATGTGTTCCGTATTACTTCTGAATATTTCATTGACTCTTGGCAGTAAAAAAGTAAATGCTCAAATTAGTTGTGGATTGCCTTGGCGTATTCCAAAATTAAATTGTCTTTCCAATTGTTTTCAAGGGAATTGCCGACTACGATAATATCGGCTCCCGCCGCGACCTTTGCCCTCGCCTGGTCAGGGGTCGTTATACCACCGCCAACAATCAAAGGGAGGCTGCAAATCTGATTTACTGCCCTTATCATCTCGTCAGGTACGGTTTGCGGCGCTCCCGAACCGGCTTCAAGGTATATTAGTTTCAAGCCGATATACTCTGCCGCCAATGCATGGGCGGCGGCAATATCCGGTTTGTTTCGCGGTATCGGACGTGTATTGGAAATAAATTCTGTCGTCGATACACTGCTTGATTCTACCAGCATATATCCCGTCGCAATAGGCTCGATTTTGTTTTCCCTGATCGATGGCGCTGCAATCACGTGGTCGCCAAAAAGAAAATTGGGATTCCTGCCGCTTATGAGCGATAAAAACAAAATTGCATCCGCATACTGCGATACTTGCTTTGGACTGCCGGGAAAAAGTATCACAGGTATCTCGGAATGAGATTTTATCTGTTGTACCATTTTGTCGAAAGAATCATTAAGGAGCAAACTCGAACCGACAAATATCGCGTCTACATTCAGGTCCTTGCTCTTTTTTACAAAACCTTCAAGGCCCTGATATGGCGTCTTGTCCGGATCGATAAGGACACAAAAAACGGCTCCTCGCTTTTTGATCGTATCTATTAGATAATTGAAGATATTCACGGTATCTTACCTTGGATTTGCGGCAGTGAGTGGCGGAATCCGGTAAATAATACGCTTCTTCCGGAAAATACCGGGTCAATTGCTCACATTAGTACTGCCATACAATAGCTCAGTTACATTCTTGAACACGTCAAAAACGTCATTTATTTTGCTTAGCCCTTTGATTCCTGCGGTTGCCATATGTTTTCTGCCTCCGCCTCCACCACCGACCGATTTTGTTAATTCAGAAATGATAGCGTTTGCGTCCCACATTTTCTCCTTTAGAAGCTCGTCTCCGACAATGCACACCAATAGAACTTTACCGTTAGATTCTGTTCCGATTAGTGCAACTCCTTCCGGCATCTTTTTCCTGATGAAATCTCCATACTCCTTTAACTCATCCATCGTGGAACTTTGAAATTGTTTTGTTATTAGTGATGAATTTTCTTTTCTTGCTTTGTTTATAATGGTTTCCAGTTCCGAATTAACCGAGCTTCTTCGCAGTTCTCTTAGATTTTTTTCGAGCTCTTTGTGCTCACTCAACAAATGTTCTAATTTCTCTATTATATCCTCATCCTGTGCATTGAGTTTTTCTTTGATGTGTTTTAACCGGTTTCTCTCTTGTTTTATTCTTTCGTATGTATAATTACCGGTTTCCGCTTCAATTCGTCTTATCCCCGCTGCCGATGCGCTTTCACTTGTAATTCTGAACTCACCGATAAGCCCGGTAGATTCTATATGCGTTCCACCGCATAGCTCAATACTGTAGCCGGCAATACTGACAGTGCGGACACGGTCACCGTATTTCTCACCAAAAAGCGCCATTGCGCCCTTTTTCTTTGCTTCATCCAGGGCTACATTATCATCTATAACTACAGGAAAGTTTTTTCTAATGGCGTCATTGACCGATTTCTCCACTTTTGCAATTTCCTCATCCGACAATTTGTGAAAATGGTTGAAATCAAACCTCAGATGAGTCGGCGCCACGAGAGAACCTGCCTGCTTCACGTGAGTTCCAAGAACTTCACGTAACACCGTGTGAAGAAGGTGTGTAGCTGTATGATTTCGTTTAATGTCAAGTCTTCTCTGCGAGTCTATTGCTGCATTTACGGTTATCCCCGGTTTTAATGTACTGTTTATTACCTTAGCATAATGATAAATAGAAGATACTTCCGATTTTTGGGTATCGTAAATTTCCGCCAGAAGTTTGCCGTCGGGCGTTTCAAGTCTGCCCGTATCGCCCACCTGACCGCCGGATTCGGAATAAAAAGGTGTTTCTCCGTCAAGCAGGATGGTTACTTCCTGACCGGATACTGCGGAATCTGTTTTTTTACCGTTGCTGTCGAATATCCCGGCAATTTTCGTAGAGATCGACTCTTTGTTATAATTAAAGACCGTGACCACGTCGGATTTCTCAAAGGTTTTTACGGAGACGCCTGACTTCTTGACGGATGAACGTTCTCTTTGACCTGCCATATCGGAATCGAACTCGTCAACGTTAACATCGAGATTGAGGTCGCGTGCCATCAATTGGGTGAGATCCAGGGGAAATCCATAGGTATCATATAACGTAAAGGCGTCATGACCGGGAATTGTTTTTAAGCCTGATTTTTGTACATTTTCGGCTATTTTTCGGAAAATTTCTATCCCCCGGTCAAGGGTCTTTCCAAATCCCACTTCCTCGGATTGAATCACATTCCTGATGTATTCTTCCCGCTCCACAATTTCCGGGTAATCAGCGCCCATCGTCTCAATCAGCGGTTTTACAAGCCGGAACATGAATGGATCGTGTATGTCTAAATCCCTGCTGTATCGGGCAGCCCTGCGCAGAATTCTGCGCAGAACGTATCCCCTTCCTTCGTTTGACGGGGCTGCTCCATCGGCAAGCGCAAATGTCAATGCCCGGATATGGTCGCAGATTACTCTGAATGCCACACCGACGTCGTTTTCCTCGGTATACGACAGACCTGTTATTTCACTTATCGAATCGATAAGGCGTTCGAACAAGTCGGTATCGTAATTAGAACGTTTACCTTGTAGAATTGCAGTTATTCGTTCAAAACCCATTCCGGTGTCAACGTGCTTGGCAGGAAGTTCGGTCAGTTTCCCGTCGTTTTCCCGGTTGAACTGAATAAACACAAGATTCCACAGTTCCTGGTACCTGCCGCATTCACATCCGAATGAACATTTTGAGCCGCACGAATACTCCGCGCCAAGGTCGTAGTGGATCTCGGAACAGGGACCGCAGGGACCCGTTTCGCCCATTTCCCAAAAATTCTCGCTTTTGCCGAACTTGTAAACCCGTCCCTGCTCAATATTTGTCATTTCATACCATAATTTTTCGGATTCGTCATCTTCAAGATAGACAGTCGCATACAATTTATCCGCATCGAGTTTCCATACTTCTGTGAATAACTCCCATGCCCATTGTATTGCTTCCCTCTTATAATAATCCCCGAAAGACCAGTTTCCAAGCATTTCAAAAAAAGTATGGTGATAAGTATCGACTCCCACTTCTTCCAAATCGTTGTGCTTTCCGCTGACTCGAATGCATTTTTGAGAATTCACCGCCCTGTTATATTCCCGCTTACCGGCGCCAATAAATATATCTTTAAATTGATTCATTCCCGCATTGGTAAACAAAAGCGTGGGGTCCTGCTGAGGGATTACCGGCGCGCTGTGGAGTATTTTATGTCCTTTTTTCCCGAAGAAATCCAGAAAGCTATTTCTTACCTCACGCGAATGCATTACTATCTCCTATTACTTGCTCGATAGTCGACCATGTAAAACCTCTTTGATAGAGAAATTTGGCAATTTTCTTGTGCCGTTCCACAGATCCTGCCGGACCAGACCCGGGATGACGGGACAACCACTGCTGCATCCCTTTTTGCGCTAATTCAACCTGGTTGACCTCATTAAATTCTTGATCGATCACTTTATCGATGATGTCTGCTGCAATTCCTTTTTTCTGCAATTCCGACCGGATAAGAAATTCACCCGAGGGTTTTCGCTGAACCAGGTCATGTACAAATATTTTGGCAAATTGTTCATCATCAACGAGATTCAGCCGTTTCAAGTCGGCTATAATTGCATGAGAGGTCTCCGTATTCACGCCCGACCTTTGAAGTCTCTGCTTTAGTTCTGTTTCACTGCGTGAGCGGTAAGATAGAAAATTCAATAACTGTTCTTTCCCGCGGGCAATCTCCGAATCGGTTTTGAGTTTTTCAAACTGACTTTCCGATATATGCATCCCCGTGAAAAGCGCCTCTCGCAAAACAGTTTCTTCCGGGATTTTTAGAGATTCACCCGAATCGAATGAGCATATTCTCCACAACGGACTTTTCCTCATCCCGCTTGACTTCACAGCATTTGCTTTGCCGGTATGTTCCAGTTTTACAATTACCCGGTCACCGGCAGGTCTGAAGGATTTCATTATTGGTCTATTGTACGATTGTCAGAAAACAATGTATTGAAAAATTAAAATGAATTCAATAAATTTTTTCCAGACTCATTTCCATATTGAGCATATAAAAAAGCAGGGATAACCGTCCCTGCTTTATAAAATAAAACCAATATGTGTCCAATTTCTTATCTGATTATCAATCTGCGCTGTCAATCAGGATCAGATGTCCGGAAAACCGAAATTCACTGCAAAAACATACACTACGGTAAACTAAGTAAGTTATAACCATTTAAAATACAAGAAATAATTTTAATTTGTTAAAAATTTGGTTTGGCGGTTTCTCCTGCATTTCCGTTCTATTTTCTCACGACCATCTGTCCGGCGGCTCCGGCGGTCACTTCGCCAATGATCGAGGCATCTTGAACTTCCTCTTTCAACAGCCGGGAAAGGAGTTCTTCGGCTTTATCCCTGTGAATCGATATGAGCAGTCCTCCGGAAGTTTGCGGATCGTACAGCACGAGCTGTTCGGATTCTGTAATACTGCTGTCGAACGAGACTTTATCATCCAGGTACTCTTTGTTCGTATACGCTCCTCCGGGAATATTTCCTTTTATACAATATTCTTGAGTATCTTTGAGAAGCGGAACTTTTGACGATTGAATTTCAATGGAAACGCTGCTTGCCGCCGCCATTTCATGCGCGTGACCGAGAAGACCATACCCTGTAATGTCGGTGCAAGCGTGGGCGCCGAATTCCTGCATGAGCACTGAAGGGATCTTATTGAGCGTGGTCATGCATTCGCAAATCATGTCTTCTACTTCGGGAGAAGCCTTTCCAAATTTTATCGCCGTCGCAAGAATCCCGGTGCCTATGGGTTTTGTCAGTATAAGTTTATCACCGGGTTGTGCGCCGGCGTTTGTTATAATCTTTTCCGGGTGTACGACTCCCGTCACCGCAAGTCCGTATTTGACTTCGGGGTCCATAATGGAGTGCCCGCCCAGTATCACTGTCCCGGCTTCATTTGCCTTGTCGGCGCCTCCTTTAAGAATCTCGATAACCGTTTCAATCTCAAGATGCTTTTTCGGATAACCGATAAAATTCAGCGCTGTCAGAGGTTTTCCGCCCATCGCATAAATGTCGCTTATGGCGTTTGCCGCAGCTATTTGTCCGAACTTATAGGGATCGTCCACCAACGGGGTGAATATATCAATCGTCTGGATGATCGCCAATTCATCGGTCAGTTTATACACGCCGGCGTCGTCAGCGTGGGACGTACCTACAAGCACATTTTCGTGATCCTGTTTCGGCAGGTGCTCTAATATCTTGCTTAACTCCGTTAAGCTCAGCTTAGACGCTCAACCGGCGCATTCGACGAGTTCGGTAAGCCTTTTTCTTTTGTCAAAAAGCTTCAAATCTTCGGTCTCCTCTTTACTACATTAATATAGAACGATTTTTCACGGTTTTTTAAATGAATCCGAATCCTAATAGAACCGCGAAAACTAAAAGCAATGTGCCAACTATTAAATGAACGGTTCTGACCGTTACTTTCTTCATCAGGCGCGACCCGGCAAACGAACCGAGAAACGCCGCCGCCGTTGCCGCCACGAGTACCGACAAACTGTTACTTTCTTCTATTTCGCCCAGGTTTGCAAGCTGCGAAAAAAATGCAAATCCGTAAACCGTTATCCGTGTTATATCGACAACAATCGCAGATATCACGGAAGTTCCGATAAAACTTTCTTTGTCTAATCCGGTCCTGATGAGAAACGCTGCCCTTAATGCCCCCTGGTGACCGGATATCCCCCCAAAGAAACCGGAAATTGCACCACCGGCTGAGATATATCTTTGACTGAAAATTGTTGAATACCTATTCCGGTCGAGGCTTACCATTTCAATAAGACCAAATATAAGCATCAGAACCGCGATGATAGCTTTTACCGGAGTAATATCCATATTATTCCCGAAAAGCATATACTCGTAATGAAACGGTACGCGTGATAATTTTGTCAGTAGCAGCGCACCGAATATAGAGCAAATTCCGGCAGGAAGCGCAAACCGCACAACTACATTCCAATCCGCATGTTTACCGACAAGAAAGAACTTGAATATATTATTCAGTAAATGAACTACCGCTGTGGATGCTACAGCGATGTTCGCCGGAAAATAAATCATAAAAGCGGGCAGCAGGAGTGTTCCAAGTCCAAAACCGGACAAAAGCGTCAATGCGGCAACAACAAGGGCGGCTCCACATATTATGAGGTACGGCATAGAGTATTCGGTTAAAACCCTCTACGAAAAAAAACCTGAATCCTTTCGAATTGATTGCGGTGTTTTACGCCACCAATATACAAATTTTTGCTAAAACTGCAATAGAATTTTAGAGATAATAAAAGGCTGGAATTGTTCTCAGAGAAGGTTTGCTCTGTTTTCTCTCATTTTCCCGGAGGTTCGGGCAACATGGGGTGGCAGTAGAGACACTGGTCGAAATCTTCTACGCTTACCAAAGTCTTATCGAACCGTTCGATATGTTCCCCGTTGTGACATTTTCCGCAGTCGTTGTACATGAGGGGCCAATTGGTGGTATAAGTGCCGACGTCTGCAGGGTCTATATGAACTATGCCCCTGTGGCAGTCCACACAGTTCATGTTATTTTGCTCTATGTGGACCCGGTGAGCCATTCGTAAGCCCAAAGTTTCCAGCAATGTTTCCGGAAGATCGTCAAAACCTAATTCATTAAAGTAGAATATCGCAGAATGGCAGCTCTTGCAGTTTGCGGTTGCGATTGGTATCGGGTCTTCGTGAGGTTCGATATTGACGCCCCAATCGGTTACCGTTGCAAACCACCACCGCAGGACTTTGCCCTGTCCGTCAATATTTCCTGCAAGACCCGGGTTAAGATGGCACTCGGTACAGTCGACCGATTTATGTGTCGACTCGACCCACCTCGCATGTTCAGGCGTGTGACACGTTCCACAGGCGAAGTTTGTCTGAGAGACTTTGATCGTGGCGGCGTACAGTACAACGACTGCTCCGCCAAAAATCAATAGACCCGTGCGGCTCAGGTTTTTTAGTTTCATGCTTGCTGATATAACAAAGTATAATAATTAAAAAATATAGGGAAAGCCGGATCAGCATTCCCTATATTTGATCTCCTATTGAGCCGGACC
>JADFON010000343.1 GCA_022562855.1 Candidatus Zhuqueibacterota bacterium
TGTCGATCGAAAACAACTTTCTTTACCAAAGTATAGAACGGTTATTTGAAGGATTTGTCAACGCTTCCGTTACGGCGATTGAATCCCGGGACCCGACAACATCGGGACATTCTTCACGCGTTGCAATTTTGACTGAAAGGTTAGCCAAAACGGTTGATAAAGTTAAAACCGGGTTTCTTGCGAATATCAGATTTACTAAAGAGCAGTTAAAAGAGATCAGGTATGCGTCCCTTTTGCATGATTTCGGGAAAGTAGGCGTTCGAGAAAATGTATTGTTAAAAGCAAAAAAGTTATACCCTCACCAATCAACAGAAGTATTGTACCGAATCGGATTCCTGAAAAAATCAGAGGAGATAAAAAACCTCCGAAAGCAGATCAGGTTTTTACTTGATTATGGTTCAAGCAATTATCAACTTGTTTTTAACGAATTGGAAAGCGAACTCAGGAATAAACTCGACGATCTGGACAATATTAGTAATCTCATTAGTAACCTGAATGAACCGACCGTTATGGAAACTGATAAGGCGGAGAGTCTTGAGGAATTGGCGGTTTTGAAGTTCTTTGATTTCGATAACGAGGAAAGAAACTTGTTAAAACCCGAAGAAGTGAAGGCATTATCCATTAAACGGGGAAGTCTCGATGATGAAGAGAGGATTGAAATCGAATCACATGTGACTCATACGTTTAGATTTCTAAAGGAAGTGCCCTGGACAAAGGAATTTCAAAACATACCCGACATAGCCCATGCCCATCATGAGAAGCTCGACGGCAGCGGGTATCCCAACAAACTCACCTCGGAGAGCATCCCGGTTCAATCCAAGATAATGACGATTTCCGATATATTTGACGCTTTGACAGCGTCAGACCGTCCGTACAAGAAAGCCGTACCGTACGAACGCGCTTTGGATATTCTCCAATTTGAAGTAAATGACAATCACGTTGAACCCGAAATATTAAAAGTATTTATTGATGCCAAAGTTTACACAAGTGTAATAAAGAGCGGTTAATACCCCGGGTAAATTGGAAATGTCTCTGTCTAATTCTCAAAAAACGAAAACAATTTCTCCTGAAACAACAGTCGGAGGTCTGATTTTTAACAGCGCCGGAGAAATTTTCTTGATGAAATCGGAGAAATGGAAGGGATTGTATTGTATTCCGGGAGGGCATGTGGAAACAGGTGAAACTCTGAAAGAAGCAGTTAGGCGCGAGATCAAAGAAGAAACTAATCTTGAGGTATCGGATTTATTGTTTCATTCCATTCAGGATTGTATATTTTCCCATAATTTCCATGAAAAGAAGCATTTTATTTTCGTTGATTTTACATGCATAGCAATAACTGAAGACGTTGTTCTCAACGATGAAGGGTTTGAGCATATTTGGATGAATGTTCATAAGATCAAAGACTATCCGATTGAGCCTTATACTTTAAAAACTATAGAACTTTATTTAAAATCCAATACCAATTCAAAGTATATCGAGTAATATTATTTTGCCGGAAACCATATGGTAAAAGCCGCCGTCTTAAAAAAACCCATGACCGAAGTTGAGATTGAGGAGTTTCCCTATCCGGTAATGGAAGAGGGAAGCGTCACTTTGAGGACAATTTTCAGCGAGGTTTGCGGGACGGATGTCCACTTGATGCACGGTCGTCTTGCAGAAGTACCCTATCCGATCATTCCAGGACACATAAATGTGGGTACGATTGAAAAAATTGCAGGTACTGTGCGTGATATGGAAGGCAGGGCATATCAAGAAGGGGAAATTGTCACTTTTTTCGATGTTCATGAAACGTGCAATGAGTGCTGGTATTGCTTAGTTGCCAAAGCTACTACTCGCTGCCCTAACCGGAAAGTATACGGAATCACTTATTCGAGTGATTCCGGTCTGCTTGGCGGCTGGAGTGAAGTAATATACTTAAAACCGGGTGTTAAAATTGTTTCACTTGGCGAGGATATTACCCCGGAAATGTTTATCGGCGGCGGATGCGGATTGGTAACCTCGTTTCATGCAGTGGAAAGAAGCGGGATAAAACTGGATGACACAGTTGTCATACAGGGCACAGGACCGGTTGGTTTATGCGCTGTCACGTGGTCCCGCCTGGCAGGAGCAAATAAGATTATAGCGGTTGGAGCTCCGAAATTGCGCCTCGATATGGCATTAAAAATGGGTGCGGATGAGGTAATCGATATTGAAAAACTTGACCCTGATGACCGCTTATCGAGAATATTGGATTTAACCTCGGGAAGGGGACCGGACGTTACGATCGAATGCTCAGGAAATCCGGATGCCGTTCCGGAAGGTATGCAAATTACACGAGACGGTGGAACTTACCTGATTGTGGGACAATATACGAATGCAGGGGATGTCTCTTTTAATCCTCATCTGGACATTAACAAGAAACATCTTACAATACTTGGCTGCTGGGGATTCGATTTCAGTCATATTAACAAAGCTATCAATATGCTGAAAAGACACAAGGATAACTTCCCGTGGGAACAGCTTATCTCAAAAAAATATTCTTTGGAAAGCATAAACGCCGCGCTCAAGGCTGTCGAAAAACACGAAGTCATCAAAGCCGTTGTAGAACCAAATAAAAAATAATCTTAAAGAGTGATGAAACCCTCGGTACTCATTGTCGGACTTGGCGATCTTGGAAGTGTTGTTCTTGAACTTCTTGCACGTGAGGAAGGCATCGGGCGGATAGTCGCTGCAGGCAGGAATTATGAGAGAGGCGCAGCACGATGTAATCTCGCAAGAATAGCGGCTATAGCGCAGGGTTATAATCCGGACATTACATTTTTAACATTAGACTTGAATGACAAAGATTCGGCAGCGAATGTCATATCGGAAGTTTCACCGGACATACTATTGTATACCGCCACGATGCAAACATGGTGGCTGCCGAATTTGTTGCCGGCAGATAACGCCGATTTACTAAAGCAAGCAGGATTTGGAATGTGGCTTCCTGTGCATTTGGCGCTAACTATCAAAATGATGCAGGCGGTGAAAGATGCGGATGAGCATGGTATTACTCTCATTGC